>JBAUEV010000276.1:0-11486 GCA_049678805.1 Gammaproteobacteria bacterium | reverse complement strand
CGACAAAGCACTAAAGGGCCCTTGTTGTAATGCAGCGAAATTGACCGCTGCTAATCGCTCTGCCAACTCCTGACTAATGTATTGCTTACCACTTTGAACTGCTTTTATTGCTGTGACCATTTCTTCGGCACTAGCACCTTTTGCTACAAAACCTTGTGCTCCCACATCTAAAAACCGAAAAGCAATCAATTCATGAGAAAATGCACTTACAATCACTACTCTAGTATGAGGGAAACTTTTCAACAAGCGATGCGTAGCTTCTAAACCACTAATGCCAGTAGGCATATCAAAATCCATCAAAACCAGTTGTGGTGCCAATTGACGCGCCATGCGGATTGCTTCTTCACCACTTCCCGCTTCCGCCACAATTTTTATTCCATTTATATTTTTTAATAAATGCTTCACTGCATCTCGAACTAAAGCATGATCGTCCACTAACATCACTGTAATTGGGACAACCGCTTTAATATGATCTCTTCTATTATTACTTATTTGCATCTTGCACCTCGATTATTTTCGCTTCAAAAGTGAACTCAGACTGCAACAACTAATTCTTCGAATGCCTCCAACACCTGCTCAACACTAACCAAACGTTTCCACAATAATTCTCTTAAAAACCGTGTCCTTAGCCAAAATGGTGGTAACACCACCTTTCCTAGCGTCCAAGAAGGACGCCAACGTCGCATAGCACGAGTACGCATCCCTATCGTCAATGTAGGAATATTTAAATTAGAAGCCAAATGTCCAATTCCAGAGTCATTACCAATCATCCAACCCGACTCATATACCCAACTTGCCACCTCGTCCAGTGAAGCAAATTTTGGCAAACTAAGTCCTTCAGCTAATACCCATTCCCAATCTGGTCTCTCAGTTGGGCTGACAACAAACTCCGGTTGATACCCTTTTTTTTGTAACTGTTGCGCAAGTTGCACAAATTTACTTGGCAACCAATTTTTATGCTCCTCGTAACTCATTGGATGAATCACTACTCGTTTTGGAAAACGGCGATGGATTAACCCATCGGGCACAATTATGCCATTATTCCGTGTTGCTTTCGCTAAATATAACTGTTCACGGCATACAGCGACTTGAATATCTGGCATGGGAATCCTTTGCCGGTAACTGGGGGATTCATCAAATACAATTGCACAAGGGTGCCACTCTGGGGCATTGAGTAACACATCTTTGCGATAAGCATGCAGCAATACATCATAGTCTGCCAAAACCTGCCTGCATTTCGCTTCTTGGGGAAAAGGATAAATCGGTACTTTGGGAAACCAACGCCGAAGTGCATAAACGTAATTACCAAAAACATCAATGGGTACTTGTTGTGCAAGTAAATTATGCACCACCACCATTGACAACAGTGAATCACCCAAACGAGGGGACATCACAAAAGCAACTTTTTGACGAGGCGTTAAAGGTTTAGTTAAGGAAACCATTTTTATTATCCCGTTAAACTTGCCTTATAATATTGATCCACCCGCTTGATTGCAACTTGCCAAGGCTACACCGCTTTGTCATTGCCACCATAAAACAATGCAGTAAAATACACAAAAAAGTAACCTGTAAAAGCCAAATATAAAAACGTATCCGACCAACTTCCTACTATAAAAGCGACTATCATTCCCTGTGCCAAAGGTTGCATATCAGCAGCAAGTGCAAAACTAAAACGCCATTGTAAATAAAAGAGAGCTGCCAAAGCCAACAAGCCAATTAATCCTAACTGAACACCTATCATTAAAAATTCATTCTGCGGATTATTTAAATTGGCAAAACCTGGATCAGGTGGAAAATGTTGATGATACGCCTCCCGAAAACCACCTACTCCCGTTCCTATCCAAGGATGGTATTTAATCAATTCAAAACTGTGTTTGGTAAACTGCATTCGCAATCCCACTGAATTATCATCCAGTTTTTGCTTTTGATAATTATGTATATCGGTACCTATCATCGCCATTCGTTCTCTGAAATGGGAAGAAGAAATCCACAGGACACTGAATAATAAAGGCACTAACACTAATGTAGCTAGCAACCCTTTCCAACCTTGCTTTTGCCAGAAAAATAAGCCAAATAAAGCGATAAAAACAAAATAACCAGTACGCCCTTCATTCATGAAAAATAATTGATAGCAGGTTAATACCAACCAAATACTATATAACCAGCGAAATTTCCCCGGCGCGCAACAACGATGAGCTGACAAAAATGCTGCAAACGCCATAAAAAAACTGGTATTGATATGGTTAGTAAATAAGGTAGATAATCCGCCTTCACCCAAATGCAACCAACCTAATTTTTTCAAAAAAGAGGCTGCTAAAGTAACTAGCATCGCAGCAAGAAAAGCATTAATACCTGCTTTTTGCCAGCGTGCCTGGCTAAACAAAGGCATGAGAAAAATTAAATAAAGCAGCTTCTGATATTTACCTAAAGCATCTATTTTATTTTGCCACGGGGCAATGCTATAACTCATGCTGATGAACAACAAAACAAATAGGGCGAATGCAGCCCAAAAGATAGGATTAGCCACCAAAGTGCGCCAATTTGCTTGGATTTGCCCCCCTAAAATGGCAAATAGTAATGTCAATATCAGGCCAATTGTGATGCCTGTAAGCGACAAAGGAATGCAAAATCCTAAGGCTACTACGGATAGATAACCTGCTTGGGCAGTTTTTTCTCGGATACTTTTCAAATCATATACTACAGTACTAGTTGAATCAGCCATTAGTTCTCTCATGAGTAACATTGAGTAAAAGTTTATCAAAGGCAACTCGCACTCGGCGCACAGTTAAAAATTTTTTCCAGTATCGAACTCGTAAGCGTGCGCCTGGTAATTGAAAAACGGGGGTTACCACCCGCCCTGCGCTCCAATTCGGACGCCATAGATTTGCCATGCTACGCCGGGCAAATAAAGAAAGTGTTGGAATGCCAAGG
Source organism: Gammaproteobacteria bacterium (assembly GCA_049678805.1). Taxonomy (GTDB): domain Bacteria; phylum Pseudomonadota; class Gammaproteobacteria; genus JBAUEV01. The sequence continues at coordinate 8,555 of JBAUEV010000276.1, read as the reverse complement.
TTAGAAGCCAGATGGCCAATACCTGAATCATTGCCAATCATGTAACCCGATTCCGCAACAAACCGCGCAAGGCGGTCTAAGTTGGCAAAATAAGGTAAGGCAAAACCATGGGATTCAACCCACAACCATTCTTGTCGTTCAGTAGGACTTACCACAAACACCGGCTCAAATCCTTGCTGTTGTAATTTTCGCGCCAAACGAACAAATTTTTCGGGCAACCAATTTTTAGTATGACAAGTACTGGTAGGATGAATAATAACGCGTTGAATAAATTTTCGAGGCTGCAACGTAGCTGGCATTACCAAACCATTAGCGATACTGAAATCTGCCAAATGGAAAAAATCACGGCAAATAGCCATAAAATTAGCTGCGATGGTTTGCCGTCGATCAAAATCATGTTCATAAAATATTTTATATTTATCACCTAACATTTCTCGATAAGCAAATAACGGAGCACCATCGGTTGAAACGATTAGATCAAATGGTTGAAATAATTCACCCAGTTTCTCAACCCTCATTTCACCTGCTTTTATCCCGGTTGGATAGTTCACAATGGTATGCTGTGGAAACCATTCGTGCAATTGGGTTAAATAATCGCTAAATACCTTAACGGAATAGCCGTTTTGTTTAAGATTATGCGCCAAGATCATGGATAATAAACCATCGCCAAGACCTAATGCGCTAATAATGGCTATGTCAGCTTTCACCCCTCTTCGCTCCATAATGTTGTTAATGTTTGCCAAATGCGTTGCGGGGTTATCGCATTACAATAAATTTGTTTAAAATTCTGAAAAGCGGGGGAAATGCCGGTTGGAAGCTCATAGCATCCAGAAGCATCTCCACTTGCAAGTTGTGTTTTCATTTGAAGCATAGCTCCTTTCAGGCTTGTTAATTGTGCATGTACCAAATGTTTTTGGTTTTTTCCCACCGTACCTATTTGAGACGGATCCGTGGCATTGTACAAGGAAACCGTTGGTACGCTAAGCGCCGCCGCAAGATGCCCTAGGCCCGTGTCTACCGCCACTACCCCTTTAGCCTTAACCAACACTGCTGCTATCTGGCTGAGTGATAATTTGGGCAGTACATACGTTTGTTGCGCTTGTGCTGCAATACGTGTTGCTCGCTGCTGTTCTTCCTTATTGCCCCAAGGTAAATAGACCGGATAACCAGCTGCGTTCGCAATTTTTGCTAAAGCAACCCAATCGGCTTCTGGCCACAGTTTCTTTCTTCCGCTGCTGCCATGAATAAATAGCAAATAATGCAGTGGCGTCGCACCCAACGAAGAGAACGAATGACCAGGGGAAGGCTCTGGTTGCATATCGGGTAATTGAGAAATAAAACGATTGTCAACCAGACCATAATCAGGCATCTCAGTAGGTGTTGCATATCCTAACACTAAACTCAGCAATTGCCGCATGCGTATTACCGCATGTTGTTCAAATACAACTTTAAAATGTTTTTGATAGGCTAATGATGCCAAAGATTCTCGAGCTGATCGCCAATCTAAACCACAAAGCAGACCACGTGCTAATCGAGTTAAGATAGCGCTTTTTACTAAACCTTGCGCATCTATGACATAATCGTATCGTTCAGCGCGTAATTGCCTATAAAAATCTCGCCATTCATGACTCCTCAATACTGACCAAGGACGGCGTAACCAATGCCGCAATGTAATGGGAATCACTCGACCCACGTAGGGGTGCCAACTTGGAATTTCGGCAAATGCCTTCTCCACTACCCAATCAAAGCGAATGAGTGGCAATGCTTTGCCTGCATCGGTTAACGCAGGTAACAGATGAATCAAATCTCCCATTGAAGATGTTTTGATAATCAGAACTTTCATAGACTTTGGCTTTACTCTACACTTCTTAATTTTCGCTTCTGCAAGCGAGAGCATCAAAAAAACTCTTATCCCCCTGCGAGGAGGAAGATTTAGCAACTCCCATTTCCTCCCCCTGCAAGTGCGTTGTTGAATAAATAATTTTTGTCATCCCGCGGCTTGACCGGCGTTGTTGCATATTTCTTATTTTTAGAATGCCGTGTCAACAACGCCCTCTGCAAGGGAGAGGGTACAGTGCACTCAATTAATCAACAATGTTTGCATGGCTTGCAATACCAACTGCGGCGATAAATCCTGTAAACATCGAGTATGCCCCAAGGGACATGTACGTTGAAAACAAGGACTGCATGCCAATTGCAATGATACTATTTTAGCTTGTGTAGTTAACGGTGGCGTAAAATTCGGCGAAGACGAACCATAAATAGCAACCAAGGGTTTTTGGAGTGCCGCTGCAATGTGCATCAATCCCGAATCATTACAAACGACAGCAGTTGCAAGCGATAATAAATCTACCGCCTCACCCAAAGTGGTCTTCCCTGCTAAATCGTTACAAAGATGCTGGCTCAACTTTTGAATTTGTGCCGTAATGGTTTGGTCGCGTTCTGAGCCAAACAACCAAATATCCCAGCCTTGCTTTGCATAATGTTGTGCAATCGCCGCATAATGCTCTGCCGGCCAACGCTTAGCTATACCATATTCCGCTCCCGGACAAAGTGCCAAAATGGGAGATAGCGACGGTGTTAATGACAAACGTTGCAAAACTTGGGTTATGTTCGTAGAGGAAACACAAAGCGAGGGTGGAGGAAGCACTGTGGGTAATAAATCTTCGGGGGACAAGGCTAATGCTGCAAACCGCTGCACTAACAAAGGCAAAACATTTGGCTTATAGCGTATATCATTTAATAATCCCCAACGTAATTCACCGCACCAACCGGTACGACGCGGAATATTGGCAAACCAAGGGACTAACGCCGATTTAAACGAATGAGGTAACACTATGGCTTGCTGATAGTGTTCAGCGCTAAGTTGCCTGCCCAAAGCAAAACGTGCTTGAAGCTTTAATTCACCGTGTTTGAAAGGGGCTATCCATGCCTGGCGCACTTCCGGCATGCGCTGCAATAATGGGCGATTCCAATCAGGTGCTAATACATCAATGATAGTATGAGGTTGCCGCTGCTTGAGAAGCTTAAATAAGCTTTGGGCGATCACCATATCACCTACCCAAGCAGGCCCCACAATGAGAATTTTATTCAACATCTTTAAGAAAATATTCAGCGCTACAATAAGGACAAACGACATATCCGGTTGCTTCAATGGGAAGATAAACGCGAGGATGAGCATCCCATAATCGCATATCCGGCATTGGACAGGATAACGGTAAATCGTCAGCTTTTACTTCATACCTTTTTTGTAATGCGGCACGTTTTTTTACAATACTGGTTTTTTTCATAACTAATCATACAAACGGTAAACTCGGAAATAGCGTTGCAGTATGCTATACACAATAGGCCAAAATAAAATAGTCGTAAAGAAGGGCATTAAAACCAATGATTTATGCTGCAATTCGCCGATAAAACCTTGTTCTGCAAATAATATGCCAAAGTATAACAGGCTCAACCCAATAATAGTTAACATTTGCTGCGCAAAAGAGGAAAATCGTAATTGGGAGTGAAACTTTAATAAAAAATAAGCTACTATCATTAAAGCAAAAGCATGCTCACCTAAGGTTACACCCGTCAACATATCCAACAGCAAGCCAATCACCCACGTCCACCCTAGCCCTAAAATTTGCGGACAGACTAATAACCAATAACACACCACTAAAAATACCCACTGTGGCCGATACCAGACCAGCGCTTGTGGCAAGGGCACAATGCTCAGCGCCAAGGCAATAATAATGCTGCCAATCAGCAAGACTACTTGCGAACTTCTAGCCAAGCTTTTGCTCCTTTTTTGCATTGCCACTTACTTTCCTAGTAGGTGTTAGCACTTTTGCCAGTTTGTTATTCGTTTTGTTTTCAGTCTGGTCTTTTGGGAGATAATCTTCTTTCGCATTTCCGGGCCAAACCAACAACACTTGGCGACTCCGATCCAGGCGTGCACTCGGTTTTATACGAATATTGGCAAAACGAAATTCAGGATTATGCGCGACTGATTTGATAACTCCTACCGGATATCCTTCTGGAAAACGGCCGCCTAGCCCTGAGGTAACCAGCACATCACCTACTTGCATTTCTGCAGTGAACGGCACATACAACAATTGTAATTCACTGTAATATCCAGTACCAATGGCAATGGAGCGCATTCCATTCCGAGCATTTTGTACAGGTATTGCACTCTGTAAGGAGGAAATGAGCATCACTCGGCTCGTAAAAGGCCCTGGCTCAACAACTTGCCCCATCACACCATAAGCATCCAATACCGGTTGTCCTTGGTAAACGCCATCACGAGAACCCCTATCTAAAACAACTTGCTGCACCAGGGGGTCCATATTCACCGACAACAACTGAGCTGAGGTGAACTTTCCCCCTACATGAGGTGAAGACTGCAATAATGCTAACAACTGGGCATTCTCATGCTCAAGCGCTAATAATTTTTGTAACTTGGCTTCTACCAATAATTGTTTGGCGCGCAGCTCAGCATTTTCTTCTAATAATTCGTGTTGGGTGGTAATGCTAGTACTTGCCCAGCCAATCCATCTCGCTGGCAAATCCACGATATATTGAATGGGTAAAGTGCTTACAGAGAGTACCGATTTAATGTGCTGGAAATCCTCCCAGTGACGATCCAAAACCATTAGAACAATGGACAGGATCATCAAAAAGAGAGTCCTTACCCCTAACCAACGATCACGCTTGAATAAGAGCTTTATGGCCAATCTCCACCAAGATTATTCTGAAGCAAGAAAATAGCGTCCTCGAGAATCCATCATTTCTAATGCTCGACCACCACCACGTGCCACACAAGTTAAAGGATCTTCAGCAATCATGACCGGTAAGCCAGTTTCTTCCATCAACAAGCGATCAAAATCTTTTAACAGCGAGCTACCGCCTGTTAATACAATGCCTTTTTCAGCAACATCCGATGCCAGTTCCGGAGGAGTTTGTTCTAAAGCATCGCGTGCGGCTCCGACAATGCCCGCCAACGGTTCTTGTAATGCTTCTAAGACTTCATTACTGGTTAAAGTAAATGTTCGCGGCACACCTTCAGCAAGACTACGGCCGCGTACTTCTTTTTCTTTCACTTCATTGCTCGGGAAAGCAGTACCAATTTCATGTTTGATTTTTTCAGCAGTGGCCTCTCCGATTAAGATGCCATAATTGCGCCGCACGTAATTGATAATGGCTTCATCGAAACGATCGCCACCAATCCGCACGGAGGCAGAATATACAATTCCGCTTAAGGCAATAACAGCTACCTCAGACGTGCCACCACCCACATCCACCACCATTGAACCGGTTGCATCTTCAACGGGTAAACCAGCGCCGATAGCAGCTGCCATTGGTTCATCAATCAAATAGACTTCACGCGCTCCTGCGCCTATAGCCGATTCACGAATTGCACGACGTTCTACTTGAGTAGCCCCATAAGGTACGCAAACCAATACGCGCGGGCTAGGACGTAAAAATTTCTTTTTATTTTTATTTAATTTGCGTATGAAGTGTTGCAGCATGCTCTGAGTAATATTGAAATCAGCAATCACCCCATCTTTCATTGGGCGGGTAGCAATGATATTGCCAGGCGTACGACCTAGCATCATTTTGGCTTCCACACCGAAAGCAATCGCCTCGTTTTGCCCAGTGCGCGTATCCTGGCGCAACGCAACGACTGAAGGTTCATTCAGTACGATGCCTGCCCCCCGCTCATAAATCAATGTGTTGGCGGTACCTAAATCAATTGATAAATCGGCTGAAAACCAACCACGAAGGTGTTTGAAAACAGACATTGCGACAGCCCTCTTTTGCTATATTATTAGACCAAAAAACCCAATTTACCTGAAATCCCTTTAAGGGTCGAGATATAAGGTACATTATTTTTCGCAATTTAGCAGCATTTGTCCAGCACAATAATGTCAGCAAATTGCTATACTTTTTTTTCTACCCTCGCTACAATTTATTACAATAATTAAGAAATGCAATAATCATGTTTTTGTGAGACCCTTTATGTCCGAATTAATAAGCCCCTCCGAAGTAGAAAAAGTAGCCTATCTTGCTCGATTAGCCATTAACGAACAAGAACTTGCTCATTCTGTCAAAGAACTTTCTAGCATTCTTGAACTGGTAGCCCAGATGAAAGCCATTGATACCTCTCAAGTAACACCCATGGCACACCCGCTCGATTTGCCACAACGCTTGCGCAAAGATGTGGTAACAGAACCTAATCAGCGTGATCTTTTCCAAAGCATTGCTCCCAAAGCAGAGGCCGGGTATTACATGGTTCCCCAAGTGATTGAATAACGAGAAAATTATGCACCAAAAAACCATTGCGGAATTGGCCAAAGGTTTGGCACGTCGCGAATTCTCAAGTCGAGAGTTGACGCAGCATTTTTTACAACGCATCAAAACCTTGGGTCAACAACTCAATAGTTTTATTACCGTCACGGAAGAACTTGCACTTAAACAAGCCGCCCAAGCCGATCAACGTCTCGCACAAGGAAATGCAACGCCGTTAACCGGCATTCCGCTCGCTCATAAAGATATTTTTTGTACCTTTGGCATTAAAACCAGTTGCGGTTCAAAAATGTTGGATAACTTTATTGCCCCCTATGATGCCACTCTTGTCACACGTCTTAAAGAGGCTGGCATGGTGTTGCTAGGCAAAACCAATATGGATGAATTTGCCATGGGTTCATCCAATGAAACCAGTTATTACGGCCCGGTGCACAATCCTTGGAATTTGCAAACTGTTCCGGGTGGTTCCTCGGGCGGTTCAGCAGCCGCTGTAGCCGCCCGTTTAGCACCCGCTGCAACTGGCACTGATACTGGCGGGTCTATCCGCCAACCAGCAGCACTTTGCGGCATTACTGGGATTAAACCTACTTACGGTCGTGTTTCACGTTACGGCATGATTGCTTTTGCTTCCAGTCTCGACCAAGGTGGCCCGCTGGCACAATCTGCTGAAGATGCTGCGTTATTACTTAACAGCATGGCTGGTTTTGATGAAAAAGATTCCACCAGTGTAGACCAGCCCATACCTGATTACACAAAGACTTTAAACGATGACCTGCAAGGCATGCGTATTGGTTTGCCAAAAGAATATTTTGAAAAAGGCTTAGACGCCAACGTAGCGGCTGTTATTCAAAAAGCAATCGAAGTATTTAAACAGCTTGGCGCCAGCATCCATGAAATAAGTTTGCCGAATAGTAATCTGGCAGTTCCAGTTTATTATGTGGTGGCACCGGCTGAATGTTCTTCTAATTTGGCACGGTATGATGGTGTGCGGTTTGGCTACCGCTGTCAAAATCCTAAAGATTTAAGTGATCTTTATCAACGTAGCCGTAGTGAAGGTTTTGGAGCAGAAGTGAAGCGCCGAATTATGATTGGTACTTATGCACTTTCTGCTGGTTATTACGACGCATATTATTTAAAGGCACAAAAAATACGCCGCTTAATTTGCAATGATTTTCATCGCGCATTTAATGAAGTGGATGTTATTCTCGGCCCAACATCTCCGACGGTTGCTTTCAAATTAGGCGAGAAAGCGAAAGACCCTGTCAGTATGTATTTATCTGATATTTACACGATTGCTACTAATTTAGCCGGGTTACCAGGTATTTCAATTCCTGCAGGTTTTTCGCAAGAACTTCCAGTCGGTATGCAGTTAACCGGTAATTATTTTGCAGAACCGCGGCTATTGAATGTTGCTCATCGCTATCAACAAATAACCGACTGGCATCGTCGTATACCAACGGCTTTTGCTTAAGCAATCCAGAAACCGGATGCCATCCTGCGCCTGTTGCGGGGACAAGTCGGCGTTGTTGCATATTTTTTATAAATAAGGCCGTTGGGTAAGAATGTCGTGTGGATGTCGTTGGAAGACCGTAGAATACAGGGATGTATTCTCCGACCGCAGGATGCAGTTTTGTCTGAAAAGGACATCCACACGGCATTCTAAAAATAAGCAATATGCAACAACGCCGAACAAGTCGCGGCACGTAAACAGTAAAGTTAAAGAGGTGTTAAAAATGGAATGGGAATCAGTGATTGGACTCGAAGTACATGTTCAACTTGCTACCAAATCAAAAATATTCGATGGGGCTGCAACTGCCTATGGCGCGTCGCCTAATACTCAAGTAGGAGCACTCAGCCTTGGAATGCCGGGTACGTTACCGGTTTTGAACGAAGCAGTCGTACAAATGGCCATTAAATTCGGCCTAAGTGTGAATGCGATCCTTAATCAACGCTCCATTTTTGCCCGCAAAAATTATTTTTACCCCGACCTACCCAAAGGCTATCAAATTAGCCAATATGAACACCCTATCGTGGGTGCCGGACATTTAGATATTCAACTCGAAGAAGGGAATACCAAACGAATCAGTATTACCCGTGCCCACCTTGAAGAAGATGCGGGTAAATCAGTACACGAAGATCTTCACGGTATGTCAGGGATTGATTTAAATCGCGCAGGTGTTCCGTTGCTAGAAATTGTTTCTGAACCTGATATGCGTTCGGCAAAAGAAGCTGTTGCTTATCTCAAAGCACTACACGCCCTCGTA
>JBAUEV010000275.1:0-3089 GCA_049678805.1 Gammaproteobacteria bacterium | reverse complement strand
CCCCATATCGCGGGGTATACTGTGCAAGCAAAATCGCGTGCAGTGCTAATGCTTTATCAAGCCGCGCAATTGGCGTTGCAACTTCAAGGACAATTACTTTTGTCTAATCCATTAGCTGCTACAACTGAGTTAAAATTAACGTCTGCCACTCTAACTTGGCAAGATACTGTGCTCATGATTTATGATCCTGGCCGCGATACAGAAATCACACGCTCAACCTTATTGAAATGTGGCAATCCACCCGGCAAATGCTTTGACAAGCTACGCCAGCATCATCAGCCACGCCATGAATTTAGCAATGTGCACCTTATGCTTGAAGGAACCAAAAAACAATCACACAATAGCGATATTCTTGAACAATTAGGTTTTGTATTGTCTGAAACTTCATCATTGCGGACGCAGCGAAGCAATCCAGAAACAAATGTTTAAAACCTAGACTGAACTGGATTGCTTCCCCCTTCGCTGGTGCTCGGGTCGTAATGACGAGATTTTTATGCAAGAAGCCTTTAACCAACAGGAACGTAATGAATTGTGAACCTTAGTACGCTTCTACTATCGCGTATTCAATTTGCCTTCACGATAGGCTTTCATATTATTTTTCCGACTTTAAATATCGGTTTAGCCGTTTTTATCGCCTGGATGGAAGCACTTTGGTTAAAAACTCGTAATCCTTCCTATCTCAAAACAGCCCAATTTTTAACTAAGATTTTTGCTTTAACCTTTGGTATGGGCGTCGTATCCGGCATTGTTATGTCATATGAACTGGGTACCAATTTCGGTAACTTTACAAACGTCGCTGGCAACGTAGTAGGCCCCTTATTTGGTTATGAAGTCCTCACCGCTTTCTTCTTAGAAGCTGGCTTTTTAGGTGTTATGCTATTTGGTTGGAAACGCGTAAGTCCCAAATTGCATTTTTTAGCAACCTCGTTAGTCGCAGTGGGCACCATTATTTCCGCTTTTTGGATTATGTCCGCCAATTCTTGGATGCAAACCCCTGCAGGTTATCATATCGTTAACGGAAACTACGTGGTTAGCAATTGGGTACAAGTTATTTTTAATCCCTCTTTTCTGCGTCGTTTTTTCCATATGGTACTTGCCTCATTGATATCCTCTCTGTTTGTCATTGCTGGCATAGCTTCCTGGTACTTACTACGACAACGCCATGAAGATATTGCTAAACCTTGTTTGCGCTTTGCTTTAATGGCCGCATTGGTGTTAACTCCAATTCAAATTGTAGTTGGGGATTTAGTGGGCTTGAAAATGCATGAATTTCAGCCGTTAAAAATCGCTGCAATTGAGGGAAATTGGAACACCATGCAAGGAGCTCCTTTGTATCTATTCGCCATCCCTGATGAAACTGAAGCACTCAATCGGGATGTTATCTCGATTCCCTATGGCGCTAGTTTGTTTAATACCCATAGCTTGCACGGCACTTTAATCGGCCTCAAATCGGTACCACCGACTGATTGGCCAAGTGTATTTCCTGTTTTCTTTGGTTTCCGTATCATGGTCGGAATTGGCTTACTATTTTTCTTTATGGCTTTATATGGTGTTTTGTTACAGCGACGCGATAAATTATTTACCAGCCGTGGCTTCCAACACTTCTGCGTATGGACTAGCCCACTTGGTTTTATAGCTACTCTGGCAGGTTGGATAACCGCAGAATCAGGGCGGCAGCCTTGGACGATCTACAATTTGTTACGCACCCAAGATGCAGCATCAGGCGTACCTGCGCATAGCGTATTGATCACTTTAGTTATGTTCATCGCGATTTATGGCCTTATTTTTGGATTTTATTTATATTATCTCTTCAAGTTCATCCATTCTGGTCCAGTTAACTTAGATGAAGCAGCCACAACTATCGGTTACTTGCCCCATCCCAAAGATGAGAGGTTACAATGATGCTAAACACTTATTTACCCGTTATCTGGGCTGGCATTATTTCTTTCGGCATTATCATGTACGTTATTCTTGATGGTTTTGATTTAGGGATTGGCATTTTATTTCCCTGGATTGATGATAATGAGCAACGTAATATTATGATGAATAGTGTAGCACCGGTTTGGGATGGTAATGAAACGTGGCTGGTTTTAGGCGGTGCAGGGCTTTTCGGTGCTTTTCCGCTGGTATACAGTATTTTATTACCCATTTTGTACATGCCTATTATGGTGATGCTAGCGGCACTTGTTTTTCGCGGCGTGGCATTCGAGTTTCGTTTTAAAGCTCATAAAAGTCGTTTCTTATGGGATGTTGCTTTCACAGTGGGATCAACTATTGCAGCTTTCTGCCAAGGTTTAATCCTTGGCACTTATGTTCATGGCTACACCAGCAATCCTTCTTATTATGCGCTGGATTATTATTATGTTTGGTTCTCTCCTTTCAGTATTATGACTGGCATTGCCGTAATTGTGGGATATGCTTTATTAGGCGCTACTTGGTTAATCATGAAAACTGAAGGCGAATTACAAAAAGAAATGTTTCATGTCGCTAAAATTTTATTAATTGGTATTTCATTTTTTATTTTTTTGGTTAGTATTTGGACTCCATTTATTGATCCTACTCTAGTGCAACGCTGGTTTAGCTTACCCAACTTTTTCTTTTTATTGCCCTTGCCATTATTAACCATTTGTGCAGTATTATATGCTGCTTATGCACTTAAGCATAATTATGAACGAACACCTTTTTTAATGTGCGTCATTTTATTTATTTTTTCCTATATTGGTTTGGGCATTAGTGTCTGGCCTTATATGATCCCTCGTTCAACGACTATTTGGCAGGGAGCTGCTAATCCAAGCACTCAGCTTTTCTTATTGGTTGGTACTTTGATTTTATTGCCAATATTGCTGAGTTATAGTATTTACGCTTACCGGGTATTCCGTGGGAAAGTTATTTCGAGTCATGGATATCATTAATATGAAGCAACAATGGCTATGGTTTGTAGGTTTATATGTTGCTGCTTTGTTAACCGTAGCAGGCGTAGCTTATTTGTTGCACTTTATTGTGTCGCATTTTTGATTAACAATAGTTTGTCATCCTGAGCCCCCCTGCCTTTGTCATCCTGGCCCCCCCTGCCTTGTTCATCCTGGCAC
>JBAUEV010000274.1:0-3065 GCA_049678805.1 Gammaproteobacteria bacterium | reverse complement strand
ACCTATGGCTAAATCATTTAATAAACTAAGGCAAAAACTACCGTTGCGAGCGCAGCAACTTGCAGCCAAAAAAACAAAAACAATGATTGATGCGATGCCTTTGCAGGAATTGAGGCAAGCTATTCATATAAGTCAAGAACAACTAGCCATTCGCCTTGCGACGAAACAAGCCAACATATCTCGCTTAGAAAGAAGAACTGATATGTATATTTCCACTTTAAGAACTTACATTGAAGCAATGGGGGGGCAATTAGATATTGTTGCGCGATTCCCTGAAGGGGACGTACATATTACTCAATTTAAAGAAGTTTAAGACCTAATCATGGAGTTTTATAATGACAGAAAAAAATGCAAAACAATTCCAAGTGGCTGTTATTGTCGGTAGTTTACGTCGTGATTCATTCAATCGCAAACTGGCTAATGCTATTGTCAAGTTTGCTCCTTCGGAATTTTTCTTTAAACAACTTCGTATTGACGACTTACCACTTTACAATCAAGATGAAGATTCAAAACAAGCCGAGTCTGTATTGCGTTTAAAACATGAGATTAAAGCTGCTGATGGTTTGTTGTTCGTTACTGCCGAATACAATCGTTCAATTCCAGGCGTGCTGAAAAATGCACTCGATAATGCTTCTCGTCCGTATGGACAGAGCGCTTGGGTTGGTAAGCCAGCCGGGCTTATAGGTGTATCACCTGGAAGTGGTGGCACGGCAATGGCGCAACAACACTTACGCAACGTCCTCGCTTATCTTGATGTGCCCTTACTCTGTCAGCCAGAAGCATATATTCAGGCAAAAGAAGGATTGTTTGATGATGCCGGCAATATTGGCGAAAATAGCCGAAAGTTTCTGCAGAGTTGGATGGATGCTTATGTGAATTGGGTAAAAAAACAGGTTTCTACACCAACAGGTAACTAATTGTGCACAATTTCAAATATAGAATTCTATAATTATAAAAGAGAAAAATAATGATAATTACTCAGGAAATTGAAGGAGAATTTTTCGATATAAGTTTGCTTATACGACGAGATATAAACGAGGTATTGGAGGGGGCGCAACCAGAAGATTATAAAATGGCTGCTTTGTACTTAATGAATAGACTGTTTGATTTTAATACGGAAATACAAAATCAAAAAAAAATATGACAATCCAATAATAGAGTCGTTAGAAAGATCAGTAACACCTTATTTCACAGCATCAGCGGAAATAAAAAATTTATTTCTGAATAAATATTTAATATTTGATGATGAGTTTTTTAAAAATATTGCCAAAGCTGGCGTTGTAAGATGGTTAAAAAATTATCGAGAAGAAGGAAGTAACCCTCCTGCTAAATTAACTGAAAATTGGATAAAAGAAACTTATTCAACATTAGATAAAAACCTTTTGCAGCATAAAATTAATTTCTTGCAGTCTAAAATTACTAAGATTGAAAATTTAGATAAACAATTCCCGGATATAAATCTACAAACCTCTAAAATATTGCTGGCTACTGTTGGTGTAATTTTAACGGGAGGCTTAGCATATTTAACAGATTTTATTTTATTTCAAACGTTATTACCTGTAGTCTCCGGCTATCTCCTTTATTCCGCTCATAAACTTTCTCGTTCCTTCAGTACATTGAAAGAATTTATCAAGGAGAAAGCCATTCTACAAAAATATTTAAGACTGCCTCAGGATTTGACAAATGAGCCTTCTTTGAATGATATAATAAAAAATCTGAAAGATCTTTTAGAAATACAAAAGGATAAAATGCAACAACTAGAACAACTGGAAGGTAATAGCTATTCGCATATTCTTAGTAATGTAACAACTACGAATACAGACCAAGCAGAGCAGATAGACCGGATACCACAAGAAGTTCAAGAGGTTGTTCAAAAATTGAAAAATCTAAAACCCCAAAATAAAGTTGTTGTTTTAGAGGAGGATAAACAACAGCAAGCAGAACAAGTGAATGGGCTGCAAATGTGATATGTTGTGACGAGTTGTAAATAGCTATGCTATACTCAAAGCGTTTCATTTTTAGGCGAGGCACAATGCATTTGAGTAATGAGAGTGCATAAATAATACATAAGGATGTCGAGTGCATTGTAACAAAGCTTATAAGATAAGGGTTTACTTTATGAACGCTCTCAAACACATTGCACTTGTTGCTCACGATCAGAAAAAAACAGAATTATTAGATTGGGTAGAAAAAAACCGAGAGGATTTATTTCCTCATAAATTATACGCTACAGGGACTACAGGCGCTTTCCTGGAAAGTAAATTAGGCATTCCTATTCACAAATTCGAAAGTGGGCCTTTAGGTGGGGATTTACAAATAGGCGCAAACATTGTTGAGGGTAAAATTGATTTGTTAATTTTTTTCTGGGATCCATTAGAATCACAACCCCACGAGCCTGATATTCGTGCTTTGTTGAGAATTACTGCAGTATGGAATATACCCATTGCTTGTAATGAAATTACAGCGGATATTATTATAAAATCAAATTTTATGCGCGAACCATATGAGCGTCATGTGCCTGATTATAGTCAATATCGTCGTAGGACAGATTAGAGAAATACGCAACACACAGGGTACACTCATGCTATCAAGACCTATTTTACAATTGGAAAATGGTGAAAAACGCTTAGTATTGCATTCTTGCTGTGCGCCTTGTTCGGGAGAGGTGATGGAAGCATTATTAGCTTCAGGTATCGAATATACCGTGTTTTTTTATAATCCCAATATCCATCCTCGCAAAGAGTATGAAATCCGTAAGCAAGAAAACTTACGTTTTGCTGACAAACATCATATTCCTTTCGTAGATGCTGACTATGATCGCGATGAGTGGTTTGCTCGTGCCAAAGGAATGGAATGGGAACCTGAGCGTGGAAAGCGTTGTACCATGTGTTTTGATATGCGTTTTGAACGTACGGCGCTTTACGCGCATGAAAATGGTTTTAAAGTTTTTACCAGTTCTTTGGGAATATCACGCTGGAAGAACATGGAACAAATTAACGATAGCGGTATTCGTGCTGCATCCCATTATCCTGGCTTGAGTTATTGGACTTTTCATTGGCGTAAAC
>JBAUEV010000273.1:0-12789 GCA_049678805.1 Gammaproteobacteria bacterium | reverse complement strand
AAAGATAAAATTTTTGGCGAATTATTAGATAATATCAAAAAAATGATGCTTGAACGACCTGATGTGAAGCAGCCTAAAGTATTTATCAGCTACGCTTGGGAGGTTGATGATCGAGCAAATGCTCAATTGCAATCTCGCTTGAAGCAATTACGTGATGACTTACAACGTTCAGGTGCAGAAGTATTCCTCGATGTTGGAGATATGACAGACCAAATAAAAAGACAGATGCAAGACAACATCAACATTAGTAATGTGCTGATATTTATTTGTACTCCTCGTTTTAAAGAGCGACTCATATTTAACGATAAAGGCGAACCCCTCACTAATCTCGCTTTTGAATTTCAAACAGCTATGAACAAAGCTAAAACTAAAACAAGTTCTCCTCCTCTCATGATTTTACCTTTACATTACAGTGGTGAAAAGTTTCAAGATGCAGTTCCTGATGAACTAGCTGGTTTTTTAGTACGTGATTTCCGCGAGGCGAATACTTATCAAGAACGTCTTGTTGCTTTACAGGGACCATTAGGAATTATTCCAGCGATCTATGGCGTTTCATTCAAAAATAAAGATGGGGGATACAGCAGCCTATTGTGGCGATGGCAATGGCAAAGGCTTGTTCTCTTGCGTCCTAAAAATCTTAAGTTTGTTGGACGTCAAACAGCGTTAGAACAATTGGCTACTGTATTTCAACAACAAGAGGGGCGTGGCACTAGCCAATGGCAAGCGATCACAGGTTTGGCTGGAGTCGGTAAAACTCAGTTAGCTTTAGCCTTCGCTCATGCACATGTTTCCCAATATACTATGGTGCGTTGGCTCAATGCCGAGGGTGATAATCTTAAAAGAGAATTTGTAGAAATAGCGACGAAGTTAGGAATAGAAACAAAAGATGTGAACATCCTAGAACTCGTAGCCACTGTCCATCATGAATTAGCGGAAATTCCAAGTTGGTTGCTTGTTATAGATAACGCAGATAATTATGAATCAGTGAAGGCCTATTTGCCAAAAAGGACAAAAGTGGGTCAACATGTGTTGATTACCTCTCGAAGTCAGCAATGGGAAGAGGAACGGATGGTAAAAATAAATCCGTTCTCGCCTGAAGAAGCATTTATGTATGTACAAAAAAGGATACCGAAAGTTATTTTTGACGATGCACAGGCTTTGATGAAAGAAGTGGGGTTCCTGCCATTGGCATTAAACTTCGCAGTGGCTTATATCGAGCAAATGAAAATTTCCATTCCTTCTTATTTGAAAATCTATCAGGAAAAAGGGATAGAATTTTTGCAACCTGGAGGATTAGGAGACAAAGAATATCCCAATAGCGTCTCGACAACGTTGGCGATCAGCATGGACAAGGTTAACAACCGTTCTTCTCAAGCAGTAGAATTATTAAGAATGTGTGCCTATTTGGCACCGGATGACATTCCTCGCGAATTATTTACGCAATCAGAGTTGTTCGAAGAAGCACATGCAGTAAATGAAGCGTTGGCGGTATTATTTGATTACTCATTGATGGAACCTGCCAAACTAACCGATCACATCCAAGTCCATCGTTTGGTACAGATGGTCATGCATCAACGTATCCTTCAGACTGATTCCATAGAACAACAAGCAAAACGATTAGTGGCACTGCAAAAAGTACTCATGACGTATTATCCTTGGAAGAAAAAGAAATTGAGTGATTATGAAGTAGCGCGCCTATTGTTACCACATGTTAACACCGTTATTCAATATTTAACTACCTGGGAAAATGGCACGTCGAACGAACTCTTTGTAGTAGCTTTAGCCCAAGCAAAATTGTTGAAATTAGCTGCCAGTATAGGAGAAACGTTGGGTGATACACGTAATCATAAAATGTTACTTGAACGCGCGCTACCCATTTTCGAACGGCATTTAGCAATTCAGGAGCAGCAATATGGAAGTATGCATTTCGAACTAGCATCCACTTTAGTAAGTTTAGGCGATCTCTTAAAAGAATTAGGTAAAATGACAAAAGCAAAAGAATGCTTTGAACGAGTATTGGAGATCCAGGAAAACCAGTATGGTCATAAGCACCTGGAGTTGGTGTCCGCTTTAGAAAACTTAGGTTATGTGCTGGGAGAGTTAGGCAATGGAGTAAAATCAAAGGAATATCATGAAAGTGCATTGGCAATTAAAGAGCAACATTATGGATCAGAGCATTTCAAAATAGCATCCACTCTGTTGAATGTAGGTGTTGCACTGTTTGAGTTAAACGAAGCAGCAGACGCGAAGAAGTATTTCGAGCGGGCATTAGCGATTCAAGAGCAGCATTATGGACCTAAATGGCCTAACATAGCAAACACGCTAATGAATTTAGGTAATGCTTGGTATCATTTGGATAACGCGGTCAAAGCAAAAGAATACCACGAACGAGCCTTAGCCATTCAGGAGCAACATTATGGGCGAGAATCTTCCAAATTAGCTAGGGTTTTGTATAACATCAGTTTTGCTGAAGAAAAATTGGGTCAAATGGACAAAGCATTGCTGTCAGTCGGACAGGTTCAAACACTCTTGAGTCAATCAACGAGTTATGAAGAATATACGATGCATACTAATTGTCAAAGGAGAATGAAACAACTAGAAACCCTAAAGAATGAACGACCTTTGCACTGGGCGGCAGCGAGTGGCCAATATAAAGAGGTATTATCTTTGCTTCAACAGGGATTGAGAATAGAGGAACTTAATCAAAATAGCTATACATCCTTGCATCTCGCAGCAAGGTATGGGCATGAAGCGGTCGTTAAATTATTAGTAGCTTGGGGAGCGGATGTTCACGCGCGCAACCCACATGACTTTGTATTACATCAAGCGGTACGAAGTAACAATCCAGCAATTGTGAATTTATTGTTGGATAAAGGTGCGAATATCAATGTGGTTGATAACGAAGGGGATGCACCGCTGGAATGGGCAAGTGAAGAGGGTGATAAAGGAATTGGTATGATGCAGTTACTTTTACGAAAGGGGGCGCATATCAATCATGCGAATCATTATGGAGTTACTGCTTTACATGTGTGTGCTCAAAATGGCGAAAAAGCGGCTGTGGTATTTTTATTGGCACAGGGTGCCAATTATCGCCTTATGAATCACGAAGGCAAAACACCTGCCAAATTAGCTCAAGAGGCTGGACGCCAGGAGGTATATGAGCTTCTAGCTCAAGCAGAACAAGCGGAAACTAAAAAACCAGAGATAAATAGACAACCGGGTGAGCAATCTTTAACAACTGCACCACGAACACAACCTGTTCTTACAGGACATCCAGCTACTCTATTTGGAGGTAATGCCGCTGCATCTCCAGCACAGCCTTCTTCTCAGTCAAAGGGAGAATTGAAGCAAGCAGAGGCTACGCTAACACCTTATTGAGTCGAACTATTGAATTCAACCCATAAGTACAAGCCAATATAAACCGTTAGGAAAGACGCGATAATGATTAATGGTTATACGATGAGAAATCTACATAGGAATATTGATGATATTACAACACTTGTTATTAATAGAGGTTTTAAAAATATCCGTTTATTTGAACCTTTAGATAGAGCAGGAGAGAACAGCCTAAATTTTATCGTGATATCCGTTAATGAAGCGTTATCCATCTACGATAAAGCGCGACTGAAGCTGGAACTTTGTAAATTGTTACAAATACCTGATAATGAGTTGCTCCTAGTGGTAGAAGATAATTTAAACCCTCAAGCAGCCGAGCGGCTGATAGGAAGACAAGTGCCCATTTCTGTGAACAACATACTTCCAATTTTAGATTTTTTTAATAATCACTTTAACGCGCAAATTAATCAGGAAAATGAAGATGAGAGTTTTACTCTGCAACTGAAATAGTAAACGTTAATTAATAGAAGGCGAATAATCAGTTTTATCGAAATTTGTTGAATATTCGCCTTTAATAAAAATTAGTAATAACTACAATTATGGAAATCATTTATGCCAAACAATGATATTGATATACACCGAAAAATTCTTAAGGCAGCAAAGGAAGACGATTTGACAAGTTTAAAAAAAATATATGAGGAATTTCAAAATAATGAAGCTAAGAAAGCTAAGTGGCTAAAACGAATTTTTTATGAATCAATTGAAAATGGTTATAATCCCCTGCATTTAGCTGTATTCGGGGGGCTATTGTGAAGTAGTTCAATACTTCATAATGGAGTGGAAAGTAGATATTGACTCCAGAACTAGTGCTGGAATATTAGACGGTAACCAAACCTCATTGCATCTGGCTGCTTACAAAGGCCAAAGTGATGTGGTGAAGCTACTTTTAAAGTTAGGTGCAGACATTGATGCACGTAATCAAAATAAAAAAACCGCATCTGATATTGCAATTGGAAGTAGCAAATTATTACTCAGGCCTAAAATGCCTCTGCTCAATTCAGGACAGGGCGCACAAAGTCCTTCAGTCGACCGTGATCTTATTTATAGTAAGTTGATAAATCATATCTCTAATGAAGTTGATGTTCATACCTACCTTAAAAATGAATATATTCAATCCGCCAATCTACTAGAATTATATAAAATTGAAAATTTAGTATTTGCAGGAGGTGGAGTTCGTGGTCAAGCCTATTATGGTGCCTTAAAAGTATTATTTAATAATGATCTTAATGATAACTCCCGGTTCTCAATTAAATTAGAACAGATTAAACGAGTGGGAGGTGCTTCGGCAGGTGCTATTACTGCTTTTTTCATTGCCTTGGGCTATGATTTAAATGAATTGGGAAGGTTAATTAACAACCTTCAATTTAAAAATTTGCTTGAAGAAGATCTTGAAGAAGATAGTAAAGATATTAAAAAAATTATTCAAGGTGAAAATAAAAATTTCGACATAGGTAATTGGAATTTAAAAAGTACTTTTTTTAAGCTGAAGTCAATTAGTGAATCTGTATTAGGCGATACATTGGATGCTGAACTTAGAAAAGAGAATCTTCATTCAATTTATATAGCTGGTTATTTTGTTTATGCAGTATTCCGAAGGTTGGGTCATGATCTCTATGATAAAAATAAAGAAGAAATAAAGAAAAAACTTATTAATGCTTCAAATGATAATAAAAAAGTGTACAAATGGTTTTTATTATTGACTATTAATTTATCAATCATTCCGGTAAGCGTAATTACTTCTCTGAAGAAGGGTAAATTTGCATGGGTGACTTTAGAAGAAATTATTGGATATATTCTTGATAAAGGAAAGATTTATTTAGAAGAAGCCATCGAATTATTAGCAAACAGTATTCTTAGTTACAACAGCACTAAACGTTTAATATTGACACGTTTTTTTAGAGATAACGAGAAGGACTTGGAAAATTTTAATACGTCTTTCTATTACTGTTTGAATGTTATCTATGCTAAAAATGGTTTATTTGAAGGTAAGATTATCACCAAATGGTTGGGCGAGCAGCTTAAAAATCGTTTTCAAAGTCATTTAAATGAAAAAATTGAAAACATTGAAGATGTAACCTTTCAAGAGCTTTATCAATTACGAGGTCAGTTTGCGAATTTAAAAGAGCTACAAGTAGTTGCTTTGAATTTAAGTACTGGTTTTACACAAGTTTTTTCTCATAAAAAGACCCCTACAGTTGTGGTAAGAGATGCGATAAGAGCATCTATTTCGATCCCCATTTTTTTCCAACCCTATCCAGTAAGATGTAAAGCAGCAAATGGCAAATTCGAACCGTATTCTTTTACATCTGCTAATAATGATGGTACAAGCGAGCGTATACCTTTTCTTTTTACCGACGGTGGAGTAATTGATAATTACCCAATATGGTTGTTTGATAAAAAAGATTTTTTGAGCGAGAATTTTTATAATAAAAATCATTCTTATTTTAACGATAAAACATTAGGGTTTAGACTAGTCGGCCCTTCTCGAAAAAATCTTTTTGAGAATAAAAAAATTGTCGAGTCCAATATTGGTATTGATGCTAATTTTCCTTCATATGCAGGAAATTTCGTTAATAGTGTCTGGAATAAGGAAGATAGTGACCACTATCGTACAAAGGATAGAAAAAGAACTATTTACATTGACACAGGAACTATTGATACTGTTAAATTTGATTTAACTGATAAAGATAAGAGTGACTTAAGTACATTTGGTTCTAATGGTGTTTATGATTTTTTTTCGAGAAAGCTAAAGAGTGCAATTAAGCAACTGAAATCTTTAAATCAATTTCCAATTTTTCCAGCTCCTTCTTTGGTAACAGCAGAGAACCCAATTAAAGTGTTATCTAATTTGAATCAAAGTGAAGTTTTGCCTGAACCTTCAACTTCCTCATCTTCAACTAGCCGAAATTCACGTCGTGCATCTGATAGTAATTCTCAGTTGTTTTTTCCTCCATCGCGTGGAGCGTGGACTCAAGAGGATGAAGTAAATTCCCTTAAGAGAAAAAAAGAAGCTATTTTGGAGCGTGGTAGTAATGTTGCTAGATTTTATCAAGATCATGGTCAATTTGATAAGGCAATTGAAGTAACGCAAGCAGTGACAAATGAAGATTTTATTAAGGTTGAGAGTTTCATTAAAGAATGGAAATCGAAAAAACAAGTTTTTACACCCAGATCTCCGTAATTGTTAATGTTGAGAGATGATCCGACCAAATCATGCTTTGAAGACCAACACTTAATTTGTTAAGCACACCTGCACTAACGAGTCGTGTAAAAGCCGCGCAGGAGTCTTTGCGGTTAGTTGGAGGGAATACGTAAGCACTTGACTTAGATTTAACTGGCTCCCCGGGACGGACTCGAACCGCCGACCAAGTGATTAACAGTCACCTGCTCTACCGACTGAGCTACCGGGGAATGGTCGGTGTGAAGTGGTTATGGTAATAATAGCTGCGGCTGTGGTCAATAGGGTGTTGCTACTTTTACTTGATTAATAGCAGCCTCGATTCGATCCATGGCTTTGGTCAAGTTTTCTATCCCTGTTGCATAAGAAATACGAATGTAACCAGGGCTGCCAAATGGAGAACCGGGCACAACAGCTACTCCTGCATTATTCAGCAAATAATCAGTAAATTCTAAATCATTTGCAATACCTAATTTCTGTAAAACACCTTCAACATTAGGCAAAGTATAAAATGTGCCTTGTGAGGGTATGCACTTGAATCCTTGAAATGTTTTCAGTCGTCTGACAACATAGTCATGACGTTCTTTGAACGCTTGGCATAGGGTGGTAATAAATTTTTGATCGCCGTCGAGTGCAACTTGAGAGGCTACTTGGGCAATTGAATTAGGATTAGAAGTATTTTGCGATTGGATTGTTATCATCGCGGCAATAATTTCGATCGGGCCGGCAGCATAACCAATGCGCCATCCCGTCATGGCATATGCCTTAGAAACACCATTAAAGACTATGGTTCGGTCATATAATGCTGGACAAGCATTCACAATATTGACGAACGGTTCACCAGTCCAAAGGATATGCTCATACATATCATCGGATGCAATCAAAATATCAGGAAATTTCAATAATATTTCAGCCAGCTTCGCCAACTCTGCTTTAGAATAAGCCATACCCGATGGATTTGAAGGGCTGTTAATAATAATTAGGCGAGTTTTTGGAGTAATGGCTTTGGCTAACTGTTCGGCAGTAATTTTAAAATGTTGTTCAAGAGTGGTTTCGATAAATACGGGTTTGCCTTCAGCCAATAGCACTATATCAGGATAAGAAACCCAGTAGGGAGCTAGAATAATGACTTCATCCCCTGGATTAATAATTGCTTGCATTAAGTTATACAGCCCATGTTTAACTCCACATGTGGTTACCACCTGGGCAGATTGATAGGTAAGCTGATTTTCACGCGCGAATTTGTTAATGATGGCTTTTTTCAAAGAGGCAATACCATCTACTGCGGTGTATTTGGTAAAACCTTTATTAATAGCATCAATGGCTGCATCTTTAATATATTGGGGTGTATCGAAATCTGGTTCGCCGACGCTAAGGCTGATAATGTCATGGCCAGCCGCTTTGAGAGCGTTGGCACGCATGCTCATCGCGAGAGTAGGTGAGGTTTTAACCTGTGAAACACGTTGCGATAGCCAATTGTGCATGGTATTTCCTTCTGTTTTTATAGTGACCAGCCAAAAATATCAGTAATTTACGAGGTATGCAACTGTAGATGGGTGTTCTCGCATATAATAAAAAACCTGCATCAAGCAGGTTTTTTATGTGTGTGGGAGACGCGTCTGGCTGAGCCCTCACCTCTACAAAGATGGTAACTCTCAGCGGCACTTTAGGCTTCCCACTCCAAGGCGGGCTTGCACACCATGCCGACTAGTGGAGTTTCCTAATCACTTCTTAACATCGGTCCAGTCGTCGGAATCCACCACACACTATTAGTATAGTATTAAATAGTAGCTTTGCCAGGATAATTTGGATGTTTCAGCCATTTATTAGACTTCTTTCCAAACCTCGATAAACGGCCAATCTCTATGAAAAAATTCGCTCGGAATCCTCATTGACTGTTATGTCAACTCCGGTTCCTCGTTCATTTTTTCTTCGACCTTGGCTCGTTTCTCAAGGTTTGGAAAGAAGTCTATTATTACTTGAGTTAGGAAATAGGAAACTGAACAAGGTAGAATAAAGTGTAAATAGGAAGTTAATCATTATGAGCCAATCCACGCCCGGGGCCATTTTAAAGGTTGCCGTTCCTTCGCCATTATACACGGCGTTGGATTATTTGCCGCCGGAAAGCACAAGCGATTTGCAACCTGGCATGCGTGTGCAAGTGCCATTGAAAGGCAAAAATAAGGTAGGCATCTTATTGTCTGTTACACAGCAGTCGTCTATCCCGCACTCAAAATTGCGACCTGCTATCGCTGTTTTGGATTCTACCCCGTTAGTACCAACGATGATTTTGCAATTGTTACAGTGGGCAAGCGATTATTATCATCACCCTATTGGCGAGGTTATGCAGGCCTGTTTGCCTGGTTTGTTACGACGCGGCCGAGAAACTAAAAACGCTGTATTCAGCAACCCAGCAACGGGTGCTATCACTTATGCACCTGCTTTAGAATTAAACCCTGCGCAACAACTTGCAGTAGAGGCCATTGGTAATGCCAATAGCTTCAACACATTTTTGCTGGACGGTGTAACGGGCAGTGGTAAAACCGAAGTTTACTTACAGGCTATTGCACGTGTTTTAGCGGCTCAACGTCAGGCATTGATACTTGTACCCGAAATTGGTTTAACGCCACAAATGTTAGCACGTTTTCAACAACGCTTTACAGTACCGATTGCTGTTTTGCATTCCAAACTGGCTGACCGAGAACGTTTTGAAACTTGGTTGGCTGCTAAAGCAGGGCAAATACCGATCGTTATTGGTACGCGTTCTGCAGTGTTTACCCCTTTACCCAAGCTGGGTTTGATTATTCTTGATGAAGAACACGACGTGTCTTTTAAACAACAAAGTGGTTTTCGATATTCAGCGCGAGATTTGGCGATAATGCGCGGGCATATGGAAAATATTCCCGTGTTGTTGGGATCAGCGACACCCTCGTTAGAAAGTTTACAAAATACACTGCAAGGGCGATATCAACGATTATCATTACCAAGTCGTGCTGGGACAGCAGCATTGCCGCGTTTTTCAGTAGTAGACATTCGTCAGCAACCCCTCGATGAGGGATTGTCTGCACCCTTATTAGACGCAATTAAGCAACATACACAACAAGGTAGCCAAGTATTATTGTTTTTGAATCGTCGAGGTTATGCGCCGACATTACTGTGTCATCATTGTGGTTGGCATGCTGATTGTGAGCGATGTGATGCACGTTTAACACTTCATCAGAAACCACGACAATTGTTTTGTCATCATTGCGGCAAAGGAGCGGCAGTACCCAGCCATTGTTCTAAATGCCAAAGCAGTTCACTGTTGGCGTTAGGATTGGGTACTGAACGTATTGAGCTAGCATTAGAGCGACATTTTCCCGATATAACCCGAATGCGCATAGATAGCGACACAACGCGACGTAAAGGTTCATTACAAGAAATGCTGGATAGTATTCATGAAGGGCAAAGTCAAATTTTAATTGGTACGCAAATGTTGACTAAAGGTCATCATTTTCCGAATGTAACTTTAGTGGGCATTGTGCATGCCGATCAAAGTTTATTTAGTGCGGATTTTCGTGCTTTGGAGCGTTTGGGACAATTAATTACGCAAGTCGCTGGACGTGCAGGACGCGCGGCAAAAGCAGGCGAAGTGATGCTGCAAACCCATCATCCCGATCATCCATTATTGCAGCAACTATTGCGTGAAGGATATCAGCCTTTTTCACAAACTTTGTTGGGTGAACGGCAAGCGGCACAATTACCGCCGTTTGCTTATCTCACGATAATTAGCGCTGAAGCACTACAACAGCAAGAACCATTGCAATTTTTACAAGTTGTAGCTGAAATAGCACGTGCCAATGCAGGAACCGAAGTACAGGTATTAGGTCCTATTCCTGCATTAATGGAGCGACGTGCAGGGCATTATCGTGCTCAATTATTATTGCGTTCTAATCTGCGTCGTTCATTGCAAGATGTTTTAAAGCAATTGATAAATCGTATTAGCACCTTAGAAACTGCTCGCAAAGTACGTTGGTCAATTGATGTAGACCCACAGGAGATGTTTTAATGGATGAGATAAAAATAAACTTTATGCGTGAAGCTATTCGCTTAGCCGAGGAGGGGAGTCAGGCAGGGCACGGTGGACCGTTTGGGGCAATCATTGTGTGCGAAAATCGCATTGTTGGTAAAGGATATAATCAAGTCGTTTCCAGCAATGATCCCACTGCGCATGCTGAAATCCAAGCCATTCGTATGGCATGTCAAACCTTGCAAACTTTTAAACTAGAAAATTGTGAAATCTATTCAAGCTGTGAACCATGCCCAATGTGTCTAAGTGCAATATATTGGGCACGGTTGCAAAAAATTTATTTTGCTGCAACACGCCACGACGCAAAGCGAATTGGATTTGATGATGCGTTTTTATATGAAGAATTAGTAAAATTGTCCCACGAGCGACAAATCCCTGTTGAACAATTATTATTTGAAGAAGCATTGACATCCATGTTACGTTGGGAAGCAATGCCTAATAAAACTCGTTATTAATTTAAGGAGAACACTTATGGCCGTAACACCTTCTAATATGTTGCCCCTGGGTACGCATGCACCTGATTTTACTTTACAGGATGTGGTTTCTAAAAAAACACTTAGCTTGAACCAATTAAAATCCGATAAAGCAACAGTTATTATGTTCATTTGTAATCACTGTCCTTTTGTCAAACACGTACAACCCGAATTAGTAAAAGTCTCCAAAGATTATCAAGCGAAAGGCATTCATTTTATTGCCATTAGTTCTAATGATATTTCAGAATATCCTGAAGATGCTCCCGACAAGATGAACGAAGTGGCTGAAAAATTAGGATATCCATTTCCCTATTTATACGATGATACTCAGAAAGTCGCAAAAGCTTATCAAGCCGCTTGCACGCCGGATTTTTATGTATTTGATAAGGATTTAAAGTGTGTTTATCGTGGTCAACTGGATGATTCTCGCCCTGGCAACAATATTCCTGTTACGGGTAAAGATTTACGTGCTGCATTGGATTGTATTTTAACCAATAAACCCATTAATTCTCAGCAAAAGCCGAGCATGGGGTGTAATATTAAATGGAAAAAATAGTAATTTATTTTCTATTTCCATTACATCTCACGTCTTAGGGTGTAATTGCATATATAAAAATTAGACTAAGGAGAATAAACATGCTAATACTTGAGATGGCAGAGACTTTACGAAGGCTTGAGACAGAGATAAATAGTTTTATTATTCCCAATAATACACTACAAGCACTAAAAGAACGCCTTGCTGAAATTACTAAAAACCTTTCTTCTTGCGCAGGACCTATCGAAGACAGGAAAATTCTAATACTGCCAAATGTGATCAATTCCTTGCAATTACAAGCACAAGCAGAAAAACTATCGGCGAAGTTAACTGACATGCTTGAATATGTGATCGCTAGTAAAAATGTTAGAAGAGCAGCCACTGGTTCCAGTATTCCTAGCTCTACAACTATTGTGTTTCCCATTATGGAACTTCCGACTGAGGTTTTGCAATACCTTCTTAGCTTCTTAGATATAAAACAACTTGCTGCGGCACGAAGTGTGAGCAAGTACTTTGATGACAATATAAAAAAAACTCGTATTCAAGGAAATTATCTAGTTACAAAAGATCTTTTAATAAATCTCAAAAACTTCCCGTCAGAGAAAAAATATGTAACGGTCGAGAATTTTTTTAATGTGTTGCATAAAACACTCTCAAAACCAGGTGAGGTAGAGAAAATAGCAACTTCTGTACAAAAAGCTCAGCAAAAAATGATGAGAGTGCATATACGAGATGGCGTAAATAAGCTATTCTCTATTTCTATTGCGTGCTTAATTATTGGGGCAATGCTTGCATTCTCGCTATATCAATTAAGATCTCCCACAGAAAATTCACCTGCTACGGAGTTATTTCTGAACGCATTTTCAACTGTGGCTGCCTCACTACTGGTCATGAGCATCGCATGCATAAAAATACAACCTGTGTGTTCAAATAACCTTATAATCGATTCTGTAGCTCGCACCAGTGGTTTTTTTGCTCGTAGAAGAATATTAAATTCACTCCAAGCGCTGAGGAATGATCAAACTCAACAAGAACAAACCCCTGAAGGGAGTAATAACAGTCAGCAAGAGGGTAGTATGTTGAATGTCTAATCTGGATTGCTTCCCCCTTCGCTGGCGCTCGGGGTCGCAATGACGAG
>JBAUEV010000272.1:0-4456 GCA_049678805.1 Gammaproteobacteria bacterium | reverse complement strand
CTGCTAACGTATCACCGCCACCAGCTAAGGTAAATGCCTTACTATCGGCCAACGCTGTTGCTATTGCCAATGTTCCAGCAGCAAACGCATCAAATTCAAAAACGCCCACTGGGCCATTCCATACGGCTGTGCCCGCTTTACTAATGAGTTCGCGGTAAGTAGCTATGGTTTCTGGGCCAATATCTAAAATCATTTCATCAGCCTGCACTTGAGCGACTTTTTTGTGAATTGGCTTGGATGTTGGAGAAAATTCTTTTGCTACTACCACATCTTGTGGAATAGGGATGTGTATGTTTTTTAATAAACGTTGTGCTTCGGGAATGAGTTCGCGCTCATGAAGCGATTTACCCACTTCGTAGCCACTCGCAGCAATAAAGGTGTTAGCAATACCACCACCCACAATCAGTTGGTCTACTTTTGAGGCTAAAGATTGTAGTAGCACCAATTTACTTGATACTTTTGCACCGCCAACAATGGCTAATAGCGGATGTATCGGTGTAGCCAAAGCTTTGCTTAAAGCCGCCAGTTCGGCTGTCAACAAAGGGCCGGCACAAGCGATAGGTGCAAATTGAGCGATGCCGGAGGTGGAGGCTTCTGCGCGATGAGCAGTGGCAAACGCATCCATTACAAAAACATCGCATAATGCAGCCATTTTTCTCGCTAGTACTTCTGCATTATTTTTCTCGCCTTTATTAAAGCGCACGTTTTCGCACAGCACGACTTGTCCAGGCGCTACTGTTACGCCCTTTAACCAAACCCGCTGAAATGCAACCGTTTTATTTAATAATTGTGAGAGACGATCTGCCACCGGCGCTAATGAATAGGCTGCTACCGGTTGTCCTTCGGTTGGGCGACCCAGATGAGAAAGCAATATCACACAAGCATTGGCTTTTAAGGCGTGTTCAATCGTAGGTAAAGCAGCTTGAATACGGCGATCATTGGTAATCATGCCGTTTTCGATAGGCACATTGAAATCTTCTCGAATCACCACACGCTTATTGGTCAAATCAAGATCAGTCATTTTGATAATGGACATGGTATTTACCGTTGCCAATTATTTCGCTTGCATCAATGCAAGTGTGGTATCTAACATGCGGTTGGAAAAACCCCATTCATTATCATACCAGCCCAACACTTTCACCAAGTTACCGATAACTTTGGTTTGAGTAGAATCGAAAATACAAGAAGCCGGATTATGATTAAAATCAATTGAAACCAGAGGTTCTACGTTATAAGTTAAAATGCCGCGTAACTCTTTTTGTTGTGAAGCGTCTTGGAGAATTTGATTGATTTCTGCAACATTTGTTTCGCGTTTGGCTTCAAAAGTTAAATCAACGATGGAAACATTAATGGTTGGCACACGCAACGCAAAACCATCTAATTTTCCAGCCAATTCGGGTAGAACTAAACCAACTGCTGCCGCAGCACCGGTTTTAGTAGGAATCATGGATTGAGTGGCTGAACGAGCACGGCGCACATCTTCGTGATACACGTCTGTCAATTTTTGATCGTTGGTGTAAGAGTGAACTGTGGTCATTAAGCCGGCAATCACGCCGATTTTCTCATGCAAGGGTTTAACCATGGGCGCAAGACAATTAGTGGTACAAGAAGCGTTAGAAATAATGTTATCGCTTGCTTTTAAAATGTGCTGATTAACCCCAAAAACAATCGTGGGTATATCTTTGCCGGCAGGTGCAGAAATGATGACTTTTTTTGCGCCAGCAGTTAAATGGGCGCTCGCTTTTTCACGGCTGGTAAAAAAACCAGTGCATTCATAAACCACATCAACACCCAATTCTTTCCAAGGCAATTTTGCTGGATCGCGCTCTGAAATCACACGAATCGAATCGCCATTGACTATCATGTCATTGCCTGAGACGCTTATGTCTCCTGGAAAACGGCCATGCACGCTATCATATTTGAGTAAATGAGCATTAATGTTTACATCGCCTAAATCATTAATGGCGATTATTTGAATTTTTTTGCGTTTGTCCGATTCGTACAATGCACGCAATGTGTTTCGACCAATTCGCCCGAAACCATTAATTGCGACTTTAATCATAGTAATTTCCCCGATTATTTAATCTTGATTTTTTCAAAAGCCGGTGGGGCATAAGACTTGCCATCCCGTAAACCGTTCACCCTGAGGAGCGGCACTCAATGACATAGGCTTGCACTCGCAGGGAACAGCCATAAATAGTCAATCCAACAACGACTTCACCGCTTGTATAATATTTTCTACAGTTAATCCTAATGCTTGATAAATATCTTTATAAGGTGCCGATTCGCCATAACGATTCAACCCCAGCACTTTGCCAGCAATACCCACATATTTGTACCAAAAACCTATCGCACCTGCTTCAACCGCAACCCGTGCGGTAACATTGGAAGGTAAAACGGATTCACGATAATCAGCCGACTGAGCATCAAACGTATCAGTAGAAGGCATGGAAACCACACGAACATCATAGCCTTGTTCTGCTAGTTTATCAGCCGCTGTGGTAGCCAAACTTACTTCGGAACCTGCAGCAATAATAATCGCTTGTGGTGTGCCAGCACTATTGCGTAATACATATCCCCCTCGTGCTATTTGGGTTATTTCTTCAGTAGAGTGCATTTGTTGTGGTAAATTTTGGCGACTTAACAATAAACAGGTTGGCTGATGTTGCCGTTCAATTGCTAACTTCCAAGCCACTGCTGTTTCTAAGGCATCACAAGGTCGCCACACTGATAATTGTGGTGTTAAACGTAACATGGCTGCATGTTCAATGGGTTGGTGGGTCGGGCCATCTTCTCCCAAACCAATTGAATCGTGGGTGAAAACAAAAATAACCCGTTGTTTCATCAATGCCGATAATCGTACCGCATTTCGCCCATAATCCACGAATGTTAGAAATGTTCCGCCATAAGGAATAAAACCGCCGTGCAAGGCAATGCCATTCATAATGGCAAACATCGCAAATTCACGCACGCCGTAGTGAATATAATTGGCATTAGCAACCGTACGGCTCAGCACGACAGAGCCTTTCCAATCGGTGTAATTAGAACCCGTTAAATCGGCTGAACCACCAATTAATTCCGGCAATAGCGGGCCGTAGGCATTTAAGCAGTCTTGCGATGATTTGCGAGTTGCTTGATCTTGGCGATAGGCTACTTCTTTTGCAATGAATCTTTCAGTTTCTTCTTGCCAGTTTTGCGGTAATTCACCAGCCACCCGACGTAAAAATTCTGCGGCTAATTCAGGGTATTTTTTTTGATAAGCGGCTAACTGGTGTTGCCATTTCTCTTCGTATTTTTGACCTTTGGCGCGCGCATCGTAAGCAGCATAGATATTTTCGGGAACTACAAACGGCGGATATGCCCAATCCAATTGCTTCCGCGCTGCTGCCACTTCTTCAGCGCCTAATGGGGCACCGTGTGTTTTCTCACTGCCTGCCAAATGCGGGGCACCAAAACCAATCGTTGTTTTACAACAAATTAAACTCGGACGATCATGTACCTCGCGTGCAGCAATAATCGCTTGCCGAACCTGCGTAGTGTCGTGACCATCCACTTGCAATACATGCCAGCCATAGGCAGTAAATCGTTGGGGAACATTTTCGGTAAACCAGCCCTCAACAGGCCCATCAATCGAGATACCATTATCATCCCAAAATGCGATTAACTTACCCAAACCTAATGTTCCGGCCAATGAACAAGCTTCATGAGAAATACCCTCCATCATGCAGCCATCGCCCATGAAAACGTAGGTATAATGGTCAATCAGGTGGTTATCATCGCGATTAAAATGTGCAGCTAATACTTTTTCTGCAATTGCCATACCAATCCCATCGGCGATGCCCTGACCCAAGGGACCGGTAGTGGCTTCAACGCCAGGTGTTAAGCCATATTCGGGATGGCCGGGGGTACGCGAATGCAATTGACGAAACTGTTTAATGTCCTCGATATTGAGATCGTAGCCAGTTAAATGCAGCAAAGCATACTGCAACATGCAACCATGGCCATTGGATAAAATAAAACGATCGCGGTTAATCCAATGTGGATTCGCAGGATTATGCCGCAGGAGATCGTTCCATAATACTTCAGCAATATCCGCCATCCCCATTGGCATGCCCGGATGCCCTGAATTAGCTTTCTGCACTGCGTCCATACTGAGAGCACGTATCGCATTGGCTAGCTGGCGACGAGTGGGCGGCATGGGTGAACTCTTCTCAATGGAAATAGATTCGGAGGCGTCTGTTGCTAACTTCACTTAATATTCTCATCATGCGGCTGAATACAACGAAGGTATTTTAACGTTGTATAGTCAGTAATACCAGGATAAACGCATTTACTCCTCCTCACTGCCTACGTGTCGTTCGCTCCTTACCGTCTACGTACCGCGGCTTGTCCGCGGCATCTAGTTTTTTCGTTATTGCTTCGTCGTAAAACTGGATTGCGTCGCTCCGCTCGCAAT
>JBAUEV010000271.1:0-17929 GCA_049678805.1 Gammaproteobacteria bacterium | reverse complement strand
CGACGATTAGGCGCACAACAACTTGCCACCCGACGATGCCCAATACTTTTGTGTCCAAACATGGCGCGTAGTTTATGGGGACATTTTCTGGGTGCTATTAGCGGTAGCAATTTATACCGCAAGTCTTCATTTTTGTTAGACAAACTAGATCAAAAAACATTTGCTGAAATAGTACAAATTACAGAAATGCCGCACTTAAAAAAAGGAATAGGTAGTGCACCGTTTGATAGTGAGGGCGTGGTAACTCGTGCTAAAGATTTAGTCCACGATGGTATATTGCAAAGTTATTTGTTAGGTAGTTATTCTGCTCGTAAGTTAGGGATGCAATCCACTGGAAATGCTGGCGGTGCACATAATGTACTGGTGAAGCCAGGTGAACATGATTTAGCAAGCTTGCTAAAATTAATGGATAAAGGATTATTGGTAACGGAGCTGATTGGGCAGGGCATCAATTTGATGACTGGCGATTATTCCCGCGGTGCTTTTGGTTTTTGGGTAGAGCATGGACAAATTCAATATCCTGTACAAGAAATTACCATTGCAGGTAATTTAGCAGACATGTTTCAGCAAATTTCTGCCATTGGTTGTGATGTTGACCACCGGGGGAATATTCAGACAGGTTCCGTGTTGATTGAAAATATGACCGTCGCTGGGCAGTAAGCCAGCCTTTATTGCTTAAAAAAAGAAATTAGAATAATACCTATAAGATGAAAGTACTATGCTAAAATTTAGAATTAATACTAAAGAAGCAGTGCTGTTTGAAGCCCCTGTTCCAAAGCCGGTTGTAGAAAGCAATAAACCTGAAGAGGGTTCTTTATTTTCCAAGTTAAAATCTCTGGCGAGAATAAAAGCGTTATCAACCAATTGCTTCTTTGGGGTTCTTGATTGCCTTGTCCCGTCGAGTATTAGTGAAATTTCAACCACGCTTTCCACAGAAAAAATAATTATTAAGATTCAGGAAAAATACGAGCCATACCTTTGGTGTCGTAATGTGTTAATACAAAGTTTGAGAGCTGGGCAAATTTCACAAGTACAACTGATGAGTATTGATGAATTTCAATCACTTTTAAAGTTTATCTTAAATGTGGACAACGAAGAGAGACTATTTGGCCAAAACATTCAAATGTTGAATGCCGAAGGATGTAATCAATATATTACTCGTTTTGTTCAACACGTTAACGAAATCAATGATGACAGTAAAAAAAGGTCTTCGGAGTGGTTACAATTAGCAATAAACCACTCTGATAATATGATTGATTATGCTTTATATCAAGCTTGCGCAGAGCTCCTTAAGGAGATGAACGTTTCGGAAAAAGATGTACTCGCAGAACAGGAAGCTCTCTTAAGCATCCATTTTAAAATCAAGTTGGATAAACACCCTACAATATTGCATAATTTCTTACAAAGGAAATTGGCAAGTAATTATGGATTCAAAATTGATACTTCTTGGAATCCTAATATGCCGTTGGATGAGCTACGCAAATGTATAAAAATTCATGGCCCACTTATAGCGGGTGGATATTTTGGAAAACAGTTTTATAGCAAACCTCCAGTCTTAAAGAAAATAGGTGAATTAGAAGTGTTTGCTTGGGAAAAACTAACATTCAGCAGAGTAGAGAATATAGGCCACACTGCTGTTATCATTGGCGCTAGCAAAGTGGGATATATGGGTACTACTCAAGATTTAGTTTATTTTATTGATCCTATTGTGGATAAAAATTCAGCCAATTATCCTCTTTATATGATGAGCTATAAGGCTTTTTGCGAGTGTTTAGGCAGCACGCACAGTCATGATGTTTTTATGCTGCAAGAAGAGGGAAAGCAACTGGATGAATTCACTTATTTCTTTTATCATCCGCAACTTGCGCCCAAAGCGCAAGCTAACTTTTGGGCAACACATGCACCTAGTTGCAAAACAGTAACCCCTGTTTTGGCTGCTGTTGGCGCAGCTGCTGTAGCTGCGGGTTTGATTTTATCAAAAACACTGTAGTAAGTAGCCTGGATGCAACGGTAGGCTGGATTAATCCTCCCCCTTGCAGGGGGAGGAAACAAGGGGACTGAGGTATTACGGATTCCGTTTATTACGCTTCATCCAGGCTACCACTGCATCAAGACTACTTGCTTTGGCACCTTTACTTTATTCAGCTTCACCAAAACGTTGTGCAATTAATGTTTCAATGTCAGCCATGGCTTCGACTTCGTCTTCACCATTAATAATCACTTCAATTTCGCTGCCTTTATTAGCAGCGAGCATCATTACGCCCATAATGCTTTTGCCGTTAGCTTGGTGATGACCGCGTTTCAATAAAATTTCGCTGCTGTATCGAGAGGCATGGTCAACCAATTTCGCTGATGCGCGGGCATGTAAGCCTAATTTGTTTACAATAATGAGTGTTTTATGTAGCACGATACTTCCTAATCCCCTTCAATAATACCCGCTTGGCCGCCTTTTAAGGCTGTTTCAGCAAGGTCATCAAGATTTTTTTGGGGGTAATTCATGACTCGAATTAACATTGGTAGATTTAAGCCGCTAACAATACGCACATTTTCGTCTTGTAATTTTTGTGCAATATTACTTGGTGTTGCACCAAATAAATCAGTAAGAATTAAAACGCCATCACCTTGATTAATTTCTCGAATACGTTTTTTCAATTGTGGCACTAGATAGTCAGGATCGGTATTAGGTTGAATTTCAACTAGCGCTAAAACTAACGGTAATGCTTTACCATAAGTGGTTTTTGCCGCATTAACTAATGCACTGCCGACTTCATGGTGACTAATGATGAGAATACTTACGCTCATAATTCTGTTTTTTTAAATTGTAAACGTTGTTTGCGCATCAATTCTTGCTTGGCGTCTTCGCCTTGTTGTTTGAGCAATTGATTGAGTACGGCACATTCGGTTAAAACTTTGAGATCACGTCCTGAACTCACTGGTAAAACCACGCTAGGGATAGGAACGCCAAGAATTGGTTCTTCACTATGCAATCCCTCAAGACGAGGTAAAATGGTTATTTTTTCAGCCACTTTTAATTGAATAATGAAGTTTAAGGTCGCATTTTTTTGAATGGCTTTGTGTCCAAAAAGTTTACGAATATTCAAAACACCTAATCCTCTAACTTCCAATAAATCTTGCAACATGGTAGGACATTTACCGTTTACCGTCTGTTTATCCAACTTAACAAATTCAGTCGCATCGTCAGCAATAAGACGATGACCCCGGTCTACTAAGCTTAATGCCAATTCGCTTTTACCAATACCGCTTTCACCCATCAGGAAGGTGCCTATACCAAAAATATTCATAAATACACCATGGCGAGTAATATATTTTGAGAGTTTCATGACAATATTGGCAATAAATTTTTGTGATGTATTGGGCGCTGATTTAGCGGTGATTAGTTTGTTTTTCCTTATACTTAATGAGCAGTTTTGCCAGTTTATCAACCAAGTCATCAATGGCTGGGTACATATCGTTTGAGGTTGATTCGGC
Organism: Gammaproteobacteria bacterium; assembly: GCA_049678805.1. GTDB lineage: Bacteria > Pseudomonadota > Gammaproteobacteria > JBAUEV01. Next base: position 14,440 of record JBAUEV010000271.1, on the reverse strand, counting down.
ATGTAGTTTGGTGCCGGTTAGATGAAGGGTAGCTTCGGCTATCTGGCTTAATTTATCTACTTTAAGAGTTACATCAATGCTAATAATTTTTTTGGCAAACCGACCGATGCCTTGTTGTAATTTATTATTGATAACTTCACGTAAAGCGGGGGTTATTTCCATTTTTTTTCCTGTTAATTTAATCTGCATGGAGTTATTCCTCTCTAAAAATAATAAGGCCATACTTAAAGAGTATATTATAAATCGAATTCATGTCCGAGGTACACTTCTCTTACTTGTTGGTTGGCTAGAATAGCTTCAGGTGGCCCTTGAGCAATAATACATCCTTCGCTGACAATATAGGCACGTTGGCAAATGTCAAGCGTTTCACGTACGTTATGGTCAGTGATTAAAATGCCGATACCTCGTTCACACAAATGCGTAATGATCCGTTTTATATCAATTACAGAAATGGGATCAATACCCGCAAAAGGCTCGTCCAATAGAATAAAACGCGGCTCCATCGCTAAAGAACGGGCAATTTCTACCCGACGTCGCTCGCCACCTGAAAGACTAGCACCTAGGTTATGATACAGATGACTGATATGGAATTCTTGTAATAAGCTGTCTAAAAGCTGTAAACGTTGTGATTTATTAAGATCTTTCCGTAGCTCTAAGATGGCAAGAATATTTTGTGCGACACTCAGTTTACGAAAGATAGAAACTTCTTGTGGTAAATAACCAATACCGCATCGCGCTCGCGCATGCATAGGTAATTGAGTGATGTCTTGATCGTCCAGTTGCACCCGTCCGCCGTCACATTTTATTAAACCAACCATCATATAGAAGCTAGTGGTTTTGCCAGCACCATTAGGTCCTAATAAGCCAACTATTTCCCTGCTGGTTATTTCTAGGGAAATATTGCGCACGACTTCCCGTGATTTATAGCGCTTAACGAGTTGTTCAGCACTTAGACGGTTCATTGTACCCCCCCTGGTTGAATGACAATAGTAGTTTTGCTATTTGGCGAGGGTGCAGAAATTACTGTTTGTTTTGTTACATTGTATTCGATATGTTGTCCACGAAATGAATTTCCTTCCTGCGTTACAAGGGCATCCCCAAGGAGTAATACTACGTTATTTATGGGGTCGTATTGAATTGTTTTAGCACTCGCATGCAATACGTTGCTACCTTCTTTGGGTAAAGTGGTGTATTGCGCAAGATTACCTTGTGCAATCATTTTTTGGATTTTACTGCTGCGGGGGTCTTTATAGACGGTTAAGCGGTCTGCTAATAAATGAGAAGTGCCTTGGTCAAATTTAACATGACCAATGTAAACAGTAGTTCCTGTTTTTTGTTCATATTGTACTTGATCCGCCTCGATGTAGGTTGGTTTGCTGCGATCGCTTGGTAATGGCCAACAGATCCCAGATGGGACTAAACAAGCAAGTAACAACACCTTATTAATTTGTCTTAACTTCATAACGTGCTCTCACGTTGGAGATCAACAGTACTGAGGCCGATTTTAAATCAGCTTTTAATCCCAGTGAATGTACTACCATGCCTGGTTGCACGATGGTAACAGGTTGATCTGTTTGTGCAAGTTGTTGTTCCGGGAAATATTTTAGGCGCGAAGTCAATAAGGTTACTTCGGGTTGTTGCGGCACAGCAAAATGCTGCACCTTGACGTTACCCCATAATTCAATCTGTTGGGTGCCAAATTGGCTTTGGCCATGTTCGGCATTAATTACCCATGGATGTTTGTCTTGGTCATAAATAACAATATGAGGTGAGGAGAATTCAGAGCGATTGTCTTTTGCATAATGCACTACTTTTGGGATAAAAAATTTGCTCTGTAATTGCCCATTCGGATCCAAGCGTAAATAGGTGGCTTGAACCACAAAGGTATCGGGATGATTGGTTTGATTATCAGAGAGAGGAAAACGGTTGGGAGAAAATTTTAGTATCAATCCAACGCTGAGTGCTAGCATTAAGACAAGGGTCATGCTAAGTAACCAAGTGAGATTACGGCTCATAATGGTTAAACGCCGGCGCTAATTAAATCATGAATATGGATGATGCCAAGTATGGTATTTTGTTGGTCAACAACTGGGAAAGAGGTAATTTTAAGTGCTTGCATTAATTGCAAGGCTTCAGCCGCCAAAGTCCCAGAGGCAAGGGTTTTACAGTTATGAGTCATGACATCGCTTACTTTGCTTTGATGCAAGTTCAATTGCCTATCTAAAGCACGGCGTAAATCACCATCAGTGAATATTCCGATAAGTTTACCGGCAGCATTGATTACTGTGGTCATGCCAAGCCGTTTACGAGTCATTTCTAGTAGAGCATCTGTTACGTAAGTGTGTTCAGTAACCTTAGGGATACTGTCGTCAGTGTGCATGAGGTGATCTATTTGCAATAGCAACCGTCTACCTAAGATGCCACCCGGGTGGGCAAGGGCGAAGTCGTCACTGGTAAAGCCCCGTGCCTGTAATAAGGCGACGGCTAGAGCATCTCCCATTACTAATGTGGCAGTGGTACTGGAAGTGGGTGCCAAGCCTAATGGACAGGCTTCTGCTGCTACGCTGACATCAATGTTTACGGCAGCAACCTTAGCGAGGGTAGAATGAGGTTTACCCGTCAGAGTGATTAAAGGGATGCCTAAACGCTTGATATTTGGCAAAAGTGTAATAATTTCAGCCGTTTCACCAGAATTAGAAATGGCCAATACTACATCTTGTCGAGTAATCATCCCTAAGTCGCCATGACTGGCGTCGCTTGGATGAACAAAGAAAGCAGGGCTGCCAGTACTTGCTAAAGTGGCGGCAATTTTGCTGCCAATATGCCCAGATTTGCCCGCGCCAAGCACTACGATTCGTCCTTCACAAGCAAGCAGATATTGGCAAGCTGCCGCAAATCGTTGGTCGATGCGTTTCTGCAATGCGATAACGGCTTGAGCTTCAGTTTCGATGACCGCAAGGCCTAGTCGGCAAAATTCTTCAGGATTAGTCATAGGGTAAACAAATAAGGGCTAGTGATTCTGTTTATTATAAACAATTTCCAATAAAAATTCACCTTCAAGGTGGTTTTATAGCAGCAGTTTAATAACGCTTTTGATATGCCATCAACATATAGTTTTCTCTGGCTTGCATACTTTGCTCTCAGAGGGGGCCTATCTCAAGCTTGCTAAGGATTTGCTACCGTTTCCAGTTAAATATGTTACTATTAACTGCTTGATAATATTAAAGCTTTCTTGAAGGAAGGGGGTAAAACCCCGGAAATGGTTGAAAAAAAAATGCAACAAGATGGTGATAATTTAGTCGAAATTCGCGATTTAAGCTTCTCGCGCGGGGAACGCCCCATTTTTGACAAGGTTAATTTTAATATTCAACGAGGCAAAATTACCGCCATCATGGGGCCAAGCGGCACTGGCAAAACAACTTTATTACGTTTAATTGGCGCCCAATTATCTCCTGAAGCGGGAAAAATTTTAGTCAACGGGCAAAATATCCATTCTTTATCCCGATCTGAGCTTTATCAGCTTCGTCGTCATATGGGGATGCTATTTCAAAACGGTGCGCTTTTTACCAATCTTGATGTATTTGAAAATGTAGCCTTCCCCATCCGTGAACATACCCATTTACCCGAAGATATGCTGCGCGACCTGGTATTAGTGAAATTACAAGCTGTTGGCTTGCGGGGTGCTTATAACCTTATGCCCAGTGAATTATCAGGAGGTATGGCGCGTCGAGTGGCGATGGCGCGTGCGCTTATTTTAGACCCGCAACTTATGATGTATGATGAACCTTTTACTGGACAAGACCCTATAACAAAAGGTGTTTTAGTACAATTAATTAAACGCCTTAACGAAACATTAGGATTAACATCTATTGTGGTTTCGCATGATGTGGTTGAGACGGCAAGTATTGCCGACTATATCTATTTAATTGCTGATGGCAAAATCATTGGTGAAGGAAAACCAGAATTTTTAATGGCTGATAGGTCACCCCAAGTGAATCAATTTGTCCGTGGCTTGCCAGATGGGGTAGTGCCTTTCCATTATCCAGCACGTGATTATGCAGAGGATTTATTGGCATGATACAATTTATTCGTCAACTGGGAGATGTGGGTTTAAGCTTCTCTGAACGCTTGGGAAAGTCAGGTTTATTTTTATTACGGGTATTGTTGCGTCGCCCGCGATTGCTGCGTAGCTTCCCGCTGTTGGTATATCAGATTTATTTTGTAGGCGTTCTATCTTTATTGATTATCATCGTTTCTGGTTTATTTGTAGGTATGGTATTGGGCTTGCAAGGTTACAACACTTTGCAACGCTTTGGCGCTGAACAAGAATTGGGCAATTTGCTGGCACTGAGTGTTACTCGCGAATTAGGGCCTGTTATTACGGCGTTATTATTTGCCGGTCGTGCCGGCTCTGCTTTAACAGCAGAAATAGGGTTAATGAATGCGACGGAGCAACTCACCAGTATGGAAATGATGGCGGTTGATCCATTGTGGCGTATCATTGCACCACGCTTTTGGGCAGGAATCATTAGCATGCCAGTGCTAATGCTTATTTTTAGTGTAGTTGCCATTTATGGTGGGTATTTAGTAGGCGTGCAGTGGTTGGGAGTAGATTCAGGTTCATTTTGGTCTCATATGCAGGCTGCGGTTGATTTTCGCCAAGATGTAGTAAATGGGGTTATCAAAAGCTTAGTATTTGGTTTTGCCGTAACTTGGATTGCTGTTTATCAGGGATTTTATACTAAACCAACGGCTGAAGGGATTGGGCAAGCAACGACACGTACAGTGGTTTATTCTTCTTTGGTAATATTAGGTTTGGATTTTATCCTAACGGCTATGATGTTAAGAGGGTGGTAATGGTACGCAAATCAATTGTTGAAGTATTAGTTGGTTTATTCATGCTGGCTGGTATGGCAGCCTTGGTGATATTGGCTTTTAAAGTCAGCGGATTAGCCGGTATGGTCGGAAACCATTATTATGTAGTTACTGCTGATTTTGATACCATCGGCAGCTTAAAAGAACGCGCTCCCATTACCATTGCTGGTGTTAAAATAGGGCAAGTGGGCAAGATTGAATTGAATCGCAATACCTTTCGGGCGCGAGTTAATTTACTCATTAACGAGCGAGAAAATGATATTCCTACTGATTCTTCTGTCAGCATTTTGACTCAAGGATTACTAGGAGCAAATTACCTTAGTATCACCCCAGGTTTTTCAGATGTGACATTGAAAAAAGGAGATCAGATTCAAAATACACATCCTGCTTTAATTTTGGAAAATTTAATTGGCCAACTCCTATTTAATATGCAAAATGGGGACAAGGGCAAAGATAAACAAAGTTCTACACCATCTTCCTCAGAGGATTAATATTATGAAACTTCGTATTTTATGGGCAATACTACTTTCTTTTTTAATAACCAATGTGGCGTTGGCACAGGATCCAGTCCCACTGGCAATGCTGAAACAAACCTCTTCACAGATGTTATCTGCACTGAAACAAAACCGGCCGCAACTAAAAGGCAATACGGCTTTGGTTCATCGCATTGTGGTCAAAATCTTATTGCCGCATGTTGACTTAGATAGTATGTCACGTGCTGTGGTAGGCCGCAGTTATTGGTCGCAGGCGACTCCAGCGCAACAAAGTCAGTTTAAAAAAGAATTTACTGATACAGTCATTCGCACCTATGCAACTGCTATTTCTTCTTACGATGAAGAACAAATAAAGTTTTATCCCATACGAGGGTTTAGTCCTGGCCAAACTCAGGCGCAGGTACGCAGCGATATCATCCGTAAGAATGGTCAAGTGATCCCTGTCAGTTATCGTCTGATACTTAAAAATGGACAATGGTTGGTATATGACTTCAGTGTTGAGGGTGTTAGTCTTGTACAAAGCTACCAGTCGCAATTTGCTGGTGTACTTTCTCAAAGTGGTTTTAATGGATTATTAGCTCGTCTTAAGCAGCACAATCAGTCTCGACGATGAAAAATCAAACGAAAATTGAGCCAAACTATGCGAATGAATATGTAGTAAGTGGTGAATTAAATTTTGCCACTGTACCACGGTTGCGGAATATAGGTAACCAGCTTTTATTACAACAAAATACAATTATATTTAATTTTCAAGGTGTGAGTCGTAGTGATAGCTCTGCGCTTGCTTTGTTGACCACTTGGACTCGCCAAGCGCGTCGTAATGGTAAAAAAATACTGTTCACGCATTTACCTTCCCAACTCCTAGATATTGCAAAACTGAGTGGTTTGGATAGTATTTTACCTATTCAAGCTCCATAAGGTGGATTAGGTGGATAAATTACTTATCAATGGTGGTTTTAAGCTCGAAGGCGAGATCAATATCTCAGGCGCTAAGAATGCCGCATTACCTATTTTAGTGGCTTGTTTATTAACGGATAAGCCCGTTACTTTAACGAATGTTCCTCATTTACAAGATGTAACCACTACTTTAGACCTGCTAGGACGTATGGGAATGGAGTTCACTGTTGATGAACGCATGAATATCCAAGTAGATGCTAGCCGTATTAATAAATTTGAAGCCCCTTACGAATTGGTAAAAACCATGCGAGCTTCCATTTTGGTGCTAGGACCCTTGTTAGCCCGTTATGGTAAAGCACACGTATCGTTGCCTGGAGGGTGTGCTATTGGTTCTCGACCAGTAGACATTCATCTTTACGGAATGAAAGCGCTAGGCGCAGACGTTTCTATTGAGAATGGCTATATCAAGGCGACAGCATCGGGACGGCTAAAAGGTGCTAATTTAGTATTAGATTTAGTAACCGTTACAGGTACAGAAAATTTGATGATGGCTGCGGTGTTAGCGGAAGGGCAAACTACTATTAAAAATGCTGCCCGTGAACCTGAAGTGCAAGACCTCGCGCATTTTCTTAATAGTTTGGGTGCAAAAATAAGCGGCATTGGCACAGACACTTTAGTAATAGATGGGGTAGACAGTTTATCGAATACGAGTAATTACCGTATTTTACCTGATCGCATTGAAGCCGGAACGTATTTGGTAGCAGCAGCAATAACGCGCGGTCGTATCAAAGTAAAAGGGATTATGCCGGAAATTTTAGAGGCCGTATTGCTAAAGCTGACAGAAACAGGTGCAACTGTACGCACAGGTAAGAATTGGATAGAGCTTGACATGGAAGGGCGGCGACCGCGAGCAGTTAACATTGCGACAGCACCTTATCCCGCATTTCCGACCGACATGCAGGCACAGTTTTTGGCGATGAATACGATTGCTGAAGGCACAGGTACCATCACTGAAACCATTTTTGAAAATCGCTTTATGCACGTACAAGAAATGCAGCGTATGGGTGCTGACATAAAGTTGCAAGGTAACACTGTTATTTCGCAAGGCAAACCTAAATTACTAGGAGCACCCGTGATGGCTACTGATTTACGAGCTTCAGCTAGCCTGGTGTTAGCGGGATTAGTCGCTGAAGGTACAACGACTGTAGAACGCATTTATCATATTGATCGTGGTTATGAATGTATTGAAGAAAAACTCGCGCAATTAGGCGCACGGATTAAGCGGGTTTAGTGGCATTAACAGCAAAACACTCGAATTCCCGCGACTTGATCGCGGGATCCATTCCCCAGGACACCGATTTATATGTAATGCAGATTTAAAAACTTTATACAGTTTTATAGGTTATATCTTCAGTAATACTAATCATCTTTTCCAATGCTCTTCGCGCGTTTGCAACAATCCATTGTTGACCATCTTCATTTAAACGTTCCCGCGAGCCGATAAATTCGTCAACAACATCGCCGGGTTTAACAAGGTTAAACTCAGGCACTTTTCCTTTTCTTAATAAATCCAATACAGCAACTAAATGGGGAGGATCATTGCGCGACATGGTGGCGCAACCACAGCCTCTTTTTTTAGAATTGTTATTAGGTATATCACTGATGTTAACAACTTTAATATTTTTTTTGCGACATAGTTCACGTAAATTTTTTACCATATGATTTTCAGTGCCAATGGCATAGTGTCCTGTTGCAGCACGATCATTGACCACTACCTCCCACAAATAAGCGGTTGAGCCGCAGCCATTTGCCGCGGCAACTACTTCTTTGCGGCATTCAGGATGTACAACCACGTGATAACCTTGTTGCTGCCAATAATGCACCATATTGGCTTGGTAATAACTATGTACACCGCATTCACTGGCAAATAAGATCAATTGAGCGTTATCAAATTGCGTTAGTGTTGCTGGATTTTGTTCAGCTAAACAGAAATTAGTAGCAGTTTGACCAGCAGGCCAATAAGCAATTTTATCTTGAGTAATCCCTACCCAAGCGGCAACATTTTCTCCCATGTGACGATCAGGAATAAATAGAATTTTTTTATTTTGCTGCAATGCCCATTGGAATATTTTTTTTACATTAGAGCTCGTGCAAACAGCTCCATCTTGCGCACCTGTCATTGCTTTAATACGTCCGGATGTATTCATGTAACAAATCGGTATCATATTATTTGCGCCATAGCGGGCATTTAATTGGATGAAAGCAGGTTGTACCATAAAATCTTTAGCTAGCATTTCCATGGTGCAGCCTGATTTGGGATTGGTTATATAAACACTTTGTTCATCATGCGCCAAAATGCTAATTGATTCCGCCATGAAATGTACTGCTGATTCAACAATGACTTTTTTTTCAGGGTGTTTAACCGCCATGAGTGCAAGTTGATAAGAGTCAGCAATGGTGCCGCCAAAATATTCGATAATTTTAACAATTTCCCCACCCATATAATAATGGGCAAGCAGGAGTAATGAATCACCGAAGTGTTTTTTTGCTGCTTCAATATAAGGCTGCATCCAGAAGAGGGTGGTAACAATATCACGATCCGGTAGTGCTTGGTATTCTTCGGCATAGGGAAGAAATTCTTGCTGGTACCAATCTAAAGGGTAATCATCCTGGCAAACTTGCATGTTTGGCTTAAGTAAATGCTCAGTTGCTGGGAAGGTGGTATGTGCCCTTGTAGTCATAGTGTTTCTAACCTACTAAAATCATTTATTTTAAATATCGAGTCATAAATATGAGGAGATTTTTCGCTAAAATCTTCTCGATAATGGCCTCCGCGACTTTCGCGACGGTTAAGTGCTGAACGAACTATCAATTCAGCGATCAAAATAATATTTCTTAGTTCGATAAGGTCGCGAGTAATGGTGTATTTCCAATAGTATTCTTCTATCATTTCTCGGCGCGCTAAAACTAATTTAAGTTGATCGCGCAATCCTGCTTCAGTACGAATAATGCCGGCATAGGAGCTCATCTCTCCTCGTAAACCTCGCCAATGTACATTAATTTGGCTTGCACGGCGTAAATCTAATACACTGGTAGAATCCCAATCACTTACAGGTTTGTGACAATGAAAAGGAGCATCAAGTGCAACACAGCTTGCATGGGCAACATTGCGCCCCATGACGACACCTTCCAATAGGGAATTGCTGGCTAAGCGATTAGCGCCTTGTAATCCAGTAAATGCTGTTTCACCGATAGCGAAAAGTCTTCTTAAATCCGTTTTACCATGGATATCTGCTAAAATGCCGCCTCCCATATAATGGGCTGCAGGAACAACAGGAATTAAATCACGACTTAGGTCCAAACCAACGTTGAGTAAAGTGCGATCAATCATTGGAAAGTGTTGTTGTAAAAAAGCTTTATTTTTATGGCGAATATCAAGATAAACGTAATTATGATTGCTTTGCTCAATTTCACAAAAAACCGCACGTGCCACCACATCACGTGTTGCTAATTCCATTGCTGAAGGTGAGTAACGCTGCATAAAGCGCTCGCCGGTTTCAGGCAACCGCAAATAAGCACCTTCACCTCGTAAGGCTTCAGAAACTAAAAAATTATTCATTTGCGGGTGATAAAGCAAGGTAGGGTGAAATTGATAAAACTCCAATCCACCGACTCTTGCACCTGCACGATAGGCCATTGCAACCCCATCGCCGGTTGCTACATTAGGATTTGAGGTATAACGATACACTTTGCCTGCACCACCTGTGGCAAGAATCACTGCATTTGCAAGAAATGTATGTATAAGCCCCAGTTGCTCTGCAAGCGCATAAACACCTATAACTTCAGGAAAACTGGCTGGTTGATGTGGCTCAATTTGAGTAATGAGATTAATCGCCGTATGTTTTTCAAAAATGGTCACGTGGGGATATTTTTTAAGCTGTGCAATTAAGGCATGAATAATTGCTGCCCCTGTTTGATCGCCGACATGATAAATGCGTCGTTCGGAATGGCCGGCTTCTTTACCACAAGTGAGTTGATTTTCGGCGTCTCGATCAAAAGCGACCCCTTGGTCAAACAGGTACTGAATACTTTCTGGTCCTTGCTCTAAGATGGCGGCAACAGCTTGTTGATTACATAGTCCATCACCGGCACGCAAGGTGTCTGCAATATGGAGCTTCACATCTTCGACTGAAATTGCAGCGGCAATTCCTCCTTGGCCGTAATAAGTATTGGATTGGGTAAGTTCGCCTTTAGTGATGAGTGCCAGGTGCGCTTGGGGACGTAATTTTACAAGTTCTAATAGGCAACATAAACCAGCAATGCCACTGCCAATAATAATGGCATCAAATTGGTAACGTTTGCCGCGTTGAGAAATGGTATTTTGCATTTTATATTTCACATTTCATAGATAAATCAACATTACCTGCTGAATGGGTTAATTTTCCAACTGAAATGAAGTCCACGCCGCATTGAGCTACTTCTTTAATGTTATCAAGATTAATATTACCTGAGGCTTCTGTAGCAATTAATCCTTGGCATAGAGTTACACATTCCGTGATAAGGGTAGGTGGCATGTTGTCTAACAATACACGGGTAATTTTAGGCAAACCTTTTTTTAACACGACTGCCAATTCTTGCGTTGTGCGTACTTCAATAATGACAGGAAGTGGTTGCACGGTTTTTTCGGGTAAATTATTGAGGGCTACGGCAATTCCGTCTAATAAATCAATATGAGTATCTTTAATCATAATGGCATCATATAAACCCATGCGATGGTTTACACCTCCACCACAATAAACAGCATATTTTTCTAAGTGGCGAAATCCTGGCAGTGTTTTCCGTGTGTCTAGAATTTTTGTTGTGGTATGACTAATGGTTTTGACAAATTTTGCAGTTAAGGTAGCTATGGCACAGAGGCGCTGGAGAAAGTTAAGCAGTATCCGCTCAGCCATCAACAAACTTTGTGCAGGACCCGTAAGGGTTAATAATGTTGCACCCGATTGGAGTATTTGCCCATCCTGATAGTCAGATTGCACTGTGCAATGTTTATCGAGCTTTGCTAACGCTGCTTTAATGACAGGTAATCCGCAAATAATAATGGGTTCTGGATTTTTAGAAATGATTCGAGCATTGAAATTATTTTTTATTTCGAGGAATAAAAGTTCAGTTGTTTTGTCGCAAAAAGGAATTCCTAGATCTTCGGTAAATGCCAGATCAATGAGTTGCAAATCTAAATTATTGAGTTCCCAATGCAAAATTTGAGTACCCCCACCTGCAAGGTTGTTCAAAAAATTCTGGCGCTGAGGGAAAGTAGCCTTGATTTTGCTAGTGCTGCATCAAGGCTACCGCTTCGTCTGGGCTTCTTTACTATATCAATTATTATCAATCACTAAGAAAATAATCCCGTTGCCACGTTTTACACGTAATAATAAACGTGCTTTGTTGCTTTGGCTTGCAGCGGCTAATTGTGAAATAGTTGAAACTTCTTGATTATTTGCAGTAAGAATAACATCGCCTAGTTGTAAACCACCAAACCAAGCACTACTCGTATAGTCAACATCCAATACTTGGACACCTTTAATTTCTTGGCCACTCAGATTCATCTGGTCGTAATCGCGTAACCGTACTCCAGAAATGAAAGATTCAGGTGATTTCTTTTGCTCAAGAGATTTAGAAGGAGCTACTACGCTTTTAAGATTTAATTTTTTTCCATCACGTATTACTTCTAAGCTTAGGGGTGTGCCTATGCGTGTTAGACCAACTTTATTGCGCAGTTGTTCAGAATTATTGATTAAAGTAGTATCAATTTTTTCAACAATATCTCCAGGTTTTAAACCAGCCTGGGCAGCGGGCGAATTAGGTAATACCTGAGTTATTAAAGCACCTTGCGTGCCATGGATATTAAATGCATCTGCTAAATCAGGGGTGAGGTTTTGCACAATGACCCCTAGCACACCACGCTCCACTTTCCCATAGCGAATCAACTGATCTACCACGCTTTTGACCATGTTACTGGGTATAGCAAAACCAATGCCTATGTTAGCTCCACTAGGAGCAAGAATCGCAGTATTGATACCTACCAATTCGCCATTCATGTTAACAAGTGCACCACCCGAATTACCCGGATTAATAGGTGCATCGGTTTGAATGAAGTTTTCATAACCTTCTATGCCTAAATCACTACGATTTAAGGCACTTATTACGCCTGAGGTAACGGTTTGTTGTAGACCAAAAGGATTTCCCACAGCGGCAACAAAATCGCCAACTTGCAATTTATCAGAATCGCCGAAAGGAATAGAAGCGAGGTTTTTGGCATTGACTTGAATGACGGCTACGTCAGACGCATTGTCTGACCCTATGCTGCGACCTCTAAGACGACGCCCATCACTTAAAGTAACTGTAATCGTTTGAGCATCGCGCAAAACGTGGGTGTTGGTAACAATATACCCTTTATTGGGATCTACGATTACACCTGAACCAACATCTTGGAAATGAGGGGCGCCGTTATTTGGCGGATAAGCATTACGGGGTAGTTGAGATAAATAGTTTTTTGGCACTAGCCCTACTACCGAAATATTAACCACCGCGGGCATCACTTTTTTCATGATTTGCGCTAAATTGCTTGTTTGATTGCTGTTAGGAGGTGGTATTTCAGCAAAGGTAACAGTCGGCGCAGCGAATATACTCATTAAGAGGGTAAAGGTTATAATAAACTGCTTAAAATACTTCATCTAAGATTCCTCTAGAAATACAACTATTTTCGCATATTTTGCTAAATTTTCCAAATCAAAGTCGCCATTCTCCCAGTGATGCCTTGATCGCGGCGATGTGAGAAGAAAAAATTTTGATGGGTATAGGTGCAGAATTCTCCCCCATAAATTTGGTTAACGCCTAAACGATTTAGACATTGGCGAGCAAGTAGATAGAGGTCAGCTTGCCATTTATTCTGAGTAGTGCCAGTAAAAGCTGCTTTTGCTTCAGCATGCTGCTGTACAAAAGCATCCCGCACTTCATTACCCACCTCATAATGCTCAGCGCTAATAGTTGGGCCCAACCAAGCGAGTAGTTCGTTTCCTGGTATATGTAATTCTCTGACTGTGGCATCAATAACGCCAGCCGCTAAACCACGCCAACCAGCGTGAATAGCAGCTACTTTAGAGCCTTGACGATCAGTTAATAGCAAGGGTAGACAGTCGGCGGTCAGGATTGCACAAACAACATTGAATTGGTCGGTATAAGAGGCATCAGCCTGTGTGCCGGCAGTTATCTCGTGGGCAGGCACAACTTTATTGCTATGGGCTTGCTGTAACCAGATAGGATCAGTGGGCAATTTGAGAACCAAAGTCAATTTGGCACGGTTGACGGATACTGCGAGTGGGTCATCGCCAACATGCTGACTTAAATTAAATGAGTCATATGGGCTGCGACTGAAGCCATCGGAGCGGACGGTTGTATATGCGTGTATGCTAGGTGGTGCTGGCCAAATAGGCTTGACGCAAGGAAAAATGATTTCTCTTTGTTTAGTTGTTGAATTCATTTTACGATTTTCCGTATTTAACGGTTTAAACGAAAGCTGAGTGTATCTTGCCGCAATACTTCGAGCAATACCTGCATATCGTTTGGCAATGGTATTTCCCAATACAATGCTTCTTTGGTGCGGGGATGTATGAGTCCAAGTCCGTAGGCATGCAAGGCTTGTCGTTTAAAGTTTTGCAAGACAGTTGCCAGCTCAGGGGTTGGCTTATTGGGCAATTTTGCTCGCCCCCCATATGTCATATCACCCACCAAAGGATGTTGCAGGTAAGACATATGTACTCGAATTTGGTGAGTTCGTCCAGTTTCTAGAGAAATTTGCACATGGGTATGGGCGCGGAAACGCTCCAGGACGCGATAATGGGTAATAGCAGGTTTGCCAGAGGCTACAATGGCCATCCGAGTGCGTTGCGTAGGATGACGGGCTATAGCCTTGTTTAAAGTGCCCCCGACTGTCAAAACGCCTAATACGACAGCTTGATATTCCCGCTTCACTTTGCGCGTTTGAAGTTGCTTGACCAAATCATGGTGAGCAGTGAGCGAACGGGCAACCACTAATAGTCCAGAAGTGTCTTTATCTAAACGATGTACAATCCCGGCACGAGGTAAATGGGCTAATTCTGGAGCATAATGTAGTAAAG
>JBAUEV010000270.1:0-4056 GCA_049678805.1 Gammaproteobacteria bacterium | reverse complement strand
TGATGAGTTAGATAAATCGGAGAAATTACCAATATCCCATTTGCAACACATTGCCGGAAATTTGAGTGACATCCGTTAAATAGGTGGGTGCTGTGTAATAGAGGACATTGCTATTACCATCAGCAAATGCGCGTAAAGTATGCCTTGCCACTAACTCTGCCAAGGCATCATCTGTCGTTTGAATCCATATTTTGTTGATTCGCAAGGATTTGACATTCAAATGAGCATCGCCAGAAAGCCTTGCATCCATAAATTGAGTGTCGCCAGCAAGAGAAATAGAGCCGCCATCCGCCTCAATCATTAAATCTCTACTGTTAACCCAGGCTACATCAACAAACGGGTTACCATAAGGAATAGACAGTTGAAGTCCCCCTATCATGCCACGGATATACAGTTGGCTATCATCAGCGGCTACAATTAGCAAATTGGAACTATTCAGCGACCTGGCGGTAAGGTTAGCGCTGTCAAATAAGCATAGAAGAATGAGGTTATTGGCATAAATGCGCATTAACCAACGCGGCGGGACAGGGACAGGTTGCCTGCTGGCGTAAAGTGTGTTGAGACTGATGTTCAGGGTGTTATTAGTAACATCAGTGTTAAACTGTTTGAAATCTTCAGTATTGGCAAAAATTTCGGCACGATTTTGGCTTGTGCTGGGTATAAGTTCAATATCAAAAGGACCGTCTATTGAAATGCCATCATAGTAATCGCTAGTGATGATCTGCCACGAGGGTGGCTCGGGGGGGAGTTGGGGTTTACGGGTGGTCGAATAAGCGACTGATCCGCTAATGATAAGTAGCAACAATAACCATTTAAAGTTATAGATGCGATTCATGTTGAATCCTCAGATAATATTTCCTGCTTCTTTGCAGCCATGAAAGTAGTATATTAACATACTTGATGCGAGTGAATTCCACCTATTAAAATTTTAGCGACATACCCTTGATGCAGCGTTAGCGGAATCAAGGAATCTTATTTAAGATCAGAAAAAAACCTGGATTCCCTTTATGATTCATCCAGACTATTTATGAGTCTTAGAGTGTCGTTTTTTTGGGGCATCATTGGTAAAGGTAAGCCAATCACCAGGCGCTTGTTTTTGACCAGAAGTAATGGCAAAAAACTCTTTTTGAAGCGCTTCAGTAATTGGGCCACGCTTACCTTTGCCAATCTTAATCCGATCAATACTACGAATGGGAGTAATTTCGGCAGCAGTGCCAGTAAAGAAAACCTCATCAGCCGTGTAAAGCGACGCACGAGGAAGGGTGTGTTCTTTTACTTTGTAACCTATGCTACGAGCAATTTGAATCGCTGAATCACGGGTAATACCGAGTAGAATGCCTGAACTCAGGGGCGGGGTATAAAGTTGCCCATCTTTGACGATGAAAATATTCTCACCACTGCCTTCGCTCACGGAGCCATGGCTATCAAGCGCAATACCTTCGGCAAAACCATTGGTAATGGCCTCCATTTTGATGAGTTGCGAATTCATATAATTTGCTGAAGCTTTTGCTGTGGTGGGTAAGGTATTGCCATGCAAACGTGTCCAACTGGCGACGCATACGTCTACCCCTTGCTCGATGGAATCTTTGCCAAGGTATCTATCCCACACCCAACTTGCAATATAGGCGTCAACTGGATTAGGTAAAGGGTTAACACCAAATGTGCCATAACCACGAAATACCAAAGGGCGTAAATAACAATGTTGAAACTTATTGATGCGTACCAGCTCAACACAAGCGGCCATCAGTTCTGCAACTGAATACCCTATATCCATACGATAAACATGACATGAATCACGTAATCGTTCGATGTGGTCACGCAAGCGAAAAATAGCCGGTCCTTGTGGGGTTGTATAACAACGAATCCCTTCAAATAATGCGGAAGCATAATTAACAACATGAGACATAATGTGGATGTTAGCTTTATTCCACGGGATGAATTTGCCGTTGTGCCATATTTTCTGAGCAGTTTTAATAGTCATGTGGTATATGCTCCTAAAACCCCATCATACTGACTAGCGTTTTACACTGTCAAGCAAGCCCTTATGACAGAATAGACTCCGGTTCCTCGCTCATTTTTTCTTCGACCTTGGCTCGTTTCTCAAAGTTTGGAAAGAAGTCTAATGGCTTGTCTGCGGGGCTGGCGAGCAGTAACCCGCCCGCCAGCCCCGTAGGCAAGCCAATTGCCGCCATTTCGAACCAGGTCGAAACTGGAAATTAAGCCCTAATTTCTGCTATACTGGAAGTACCTCGGGTATAAAATTTCGTTAAATTTCGTGGTAATTCGAAACAAGCTGCACCTGCTGCAATTTATTCAAGTAAAAATTTTCTAAGCGTTGCTTCTAAGTTTTCATGGTTGATGTGTCTAAATTTTTTAGTTCTGTCATTAATATAAAATAGGAGAGATTAAGATGAACGATACACATATGCACAAAACTACGCAATCGAAAGGAAACCATCATAAAATCGAAGCTGATCTGGATGGCTTATATGAGTCTGGTGAAAAAATTAAAGCAGGATTGCAAGAGGGATATGAAGAAGCCAAAAAGACCCTCGGAGCTAAAGCATCAGAACTTAAGGAACAGATGCGAGAACAAGGCTCTGCAATTCAGCAAAAAGTAGATAAATACGTTAATGAAAAACCATATACTGCATTGGGAATTGCTGCTTTGGTTGGTTTAGCTTTTGGTTTGCTGTTGCGTAAGTAAGCATTGTTTTTAAAAGTTAGGAGGTCCTGATCGCATGGAAAATGGTAAATCTAAAATAGGGTTGATAGAAGTCATAAATCAAATATTTAAAAATTTTAATACCATTATCATTAAGACGATAACACTCGCTCGTTTGGAACTCCAACTCGCTGGAAAAAGCTTGCTCATAGTAATTATTCTAAGTTTAGTGAGTGGGCTTTTTCTATTATGTTTTTGGGTTTTGGCATTTATTGCTTTGGCGCTATGGCTTACTACGTTGCATTTAAACATGGCATTATCTTTCTTACTGGTTGCCCTTTTAAATTTATTGCTAGTAGTGCCGTTGCTTATTTTTATACTTAGAGCAAAGCGCGATATCCACCTTCCTGTCTTGTCAAGACAAATGGCTGTTTATAGTAAGGATGAGAAAACTTATGAGAAAATTAACTCCGAAACCGAAAAATTTGCACCAAAGAATTAGCGATCTGGAATTAGATATTGCTGAGAGTAAGGCTGACTTAAGTCACTATAATGAATTATTTAAAGAAAAGATAACTTCTCCAATATCAATGGCTAGCATTGCTGCGAGTGGGGCGCTGGGTGTTTTTCTAATGGTATTTGCACGTCGCAAGCTAAAAGCTAGAAGAATTAAAAAGAATCTGGAACATCCCCAATTGCAACACCAACCTCGCTTACACTCACCCTCTTTCTTTTCGATAGCAACGTTAATGAGTTTATCGAGTGTCCTATCAACCGCGTTGACTTTTAAAGAATTATTCTTGCGGTCTAGGGAACAAGGTAAAAAAAGCACTAAGAAATTAAATTAAAGTATCTTATCTATACCCATTATATCTCAATTAGCAATGGTATATAATTTGCCGATTCCCGAAATTACGCAGGGGGATTGTATGCAAATTGTATTTTTGTTCTATCAAGGCATGACTGCTTTGGATGCAGTCGGCCCGCACGAAGTTCTCAGTCATTTACCAGGCGCATCGGTTAAACGAGTTGGGCGAACTCCACCCTTTGATGTGGGTTCGCCTGCAAAATCCGACCAAGCTTACTAGCAGGATTGAAACAACGCATGGTTAGAAATTTTGAACCTTTGCAAAAAATGAAATAATCCTAATGAATCTATGCCAAAAATTTTTCTATTTCCCGCCGACATGCCGCGGCTTGTCCGGCGTTGTTGAAGACTTTAATCCTTCAGGCGACGTACTGTGCTTTATGCGCGGTATCCAGTTTTTTTTCGTCATTGCGAGGAGCGAAGCGACGCGGCAATCCAGGTTTTGAAGATGGATTGCTTCGGCCAAAAAACGGCCTCGCAATGACGGCTTTTTTCATTGGTTTTCTGGATGCCGCGGACAAGC
>JBAUEV010000269.1:0-7943 GCA_049678805.1 Gammaproteobacteria bacterium | reverse complement strand
ATACAGGGATGTATTCTGCCCCGTACTCGATACGGGGTCGCAGGATGCAGTTTTGTCTGAAAACGACACCCACACGGCATTCTAAAAATAAGAAATATGTAACAACGCCAACTTGTTCGCGGCATCTACCGTCTTTGTTTGCCCTGGCAGTCTTGTATTTTTTTGCCCATCCTCAATATTTCGAGTATTATAGCCCACTTATTAAATAATTCCCTAGGGAGGACGGCCTCATGAGGCGCATTTTACCTAACACATTTGTTTATCTAACAGGCATTCTATTCTGTTTATTGACAGCCTGCTCATCTAGCTTTGCACCGGCTAACGCCAACCTGCCTGCTGGCACAAGAGCAACACCAGGTTCCATTCCTGCCATCCACCAAGTCGCATTGCTAGTACCCTTACAAGGCCCGCTAGGCGCCAGTGGTCAAGCTATTCGTAACGGTTTTTTAGCTGCCTATTATGAAGCCGAACAAGAAGAAAAAAATGCCCCTACCATTAGCGTAATTGATACCAGCGATGGCGATATTGCCAGCCTTTATCAACAAGCCGTCACTAATGGTGCAAACTTTATTGTAGGACCACTCACCAAAACAGAGGTTCAAACCCTTGCCAATCATGGCAAGCTGACTGTCCCTACCTTGGCCTTAAATGCCTTAGATAATCCACGCCCCGTTACTAACCTCTTTCAATTTAGCCTATCCCCACATGATGAAACGCAGCAAGCGGCCACTAAAGCCTGGAATGACGGCCATCGCCGCGCCATTATCATCGCCGCCAACGCTCCTTGGGCACAAAATATTGCTAACGTTTTTAGTCAACAATGGCGATCATTGGGCGGACAAGTCGTTGCAAATAGTACTTTCAATTCATCATCCGAAATCAATTCTACCGTCGGACAAGCACTAAGAATTAACCCCAGCGAAGTGCGTAATAAAAATTTGCAGAATACCCTGCGTACCCGGGTCAATTCTCTAGCCGATATGGTGTTCATTGTGGCTTTACCGCAACAAGCTCGCCAAATCCCACCTTTCTTAAAATTTTATTATGCAGGCGATCTTGCTGTGTATGCGACCTCGGCAATTTACAGTGGCACACCCTCACCCAACCAAGATCAAGATCTAAACGGCGTCCAATTTTGCGATATCCCCTGGGTGCTTAACAGCTCAGCGGAATTACCAAACAATTTGGCATTGATTCGTAATCGGGTGATGACCCTATGGCCAACCCCATTCGCACGCAATCCCAGACTGTACGCGCTGGGTGTAGATGCTTATGGAGTCATGAATCAGCTTAACCAGTTACTTGCAGCACCTCAAACAGGAATGACAGGAGCTACTGGCACATTATATCTAACACCCAACCAACAGATTCAGCGACGTTTGAGTTGGGCACAAATACGTAATGGCGCTCCAGCTGCTTTCTAAATCAAAACAAATAGGACAAGCAGCAGAGGATGCTGCTTGTCGTTTTTTGCAAGAGAAAGGATTACGGCTAGTCGCCAAAAATTATGCTTGTAAGTTGGGTGAAATCGATTTAATCATGCTCGATCGGCAGACACTGGTTTTTATTGAAGTGCGCTACCGTGCTAATCAGCGTTATGGCAGCGGTGCTGAAACCGTAACCCTCCCTAAACAACATAAACTTGCTAAAACAGCGCAGTTTTATTTACAGTACCATGCTACAGCTAAAAATTCAGATTGTCGTTTTGATGTAGTTGCTCTCACCCAAATAAACCCCAAACCTAACATTGAATGGATAAAAAACGCTTTTCAAATATCGCATTTTTAAAACGAATTAGTATTATCTGAATTAGTTTGTTCAGCTAATGGCTGCTCTTCTAGATTCGACTCACTTTCTGCTGTTTCTACCCGTCCACCAAAGAAAGAATTTCTATTAGCACTTCCCTGGTTGTTATTTTGTGAATTCTTTTGTTGCTCTGCATATTGGATTAAAAGGTTTTTAATTTCTGTGAGCTTAGCTTTATCAGCTTGCCAGCTTTCCTCTGTTTTGTCCCGTTTAGCATCTATTGCCAGACCAATACATGTGGTTAAAAAATCACCTTCATTTAGATTACCCCTTTCTATCCTGTAATCAATAATATCGAGTGCTGTCTTTTCATGACGATTTTTTCCATCAATATTAACATTTGGGTGTTTAAGCAGCTTCTCAATCGCCCCAATAGTTTCCTCTGAAACTGTTGTTTCATCTCTAAGAGCTAGATGAAGCGGGGTATTACCATATTTATCCTTAATATTCATATCAATTTCCGGATGTCGAACTAACATCTCAATGCTATCAATTTCCCGGTTAAGAGCTGCATAATGCAGTGGAGTCATGCGATAATAGTTATCATGAACATTGACTGCAATTTCTGGGCGTTCGAGTAATTTTTCGCATTCAGCAATATACCCATTCATAGCTGCCACATGAAGTGGGGTACTACCATCTCTATTTTCACCATTTACATTAATTTGCGGGTGCTGAAGTAGCATCTCAATCACTTCCATGTTTTTATCTAAAACTGCTCGCTGAAGCGGAGTATGACCGTACGAATTCGGGGTATTGAATTTAGTTGTTTCATCAAACTTGACGTTTTTGAAACCCACATCGAATAATCTTGTAGGACATAAATCTGCGTTCTTAAAGTTAGCATTACTAAAATCGCCGCCTGATAAATTGAAATTTATTTCTTTTCCTTCTAAGTTGATTCCTTTGACATTAAAATAGTTAACATTAGCTGCATAATTTAATAATCTGCCCTCACTCAATCGAAATTTTTGTATTCCGTCTTTATTTTCTTCGGTATGTAGAATATAAATCTGACTCATTCTTAAACTATTTTTTACTTGAGGCCAACTGGATGCTTGAGAATAATCACTATTAGCCGTAAACAGCCAATCTACAGTATGAATCTGCTCGGTAAACAGAGCATAAGCCATTTTACTAGCCAAATCATTTTCCTGCTGCCAATGGTTTACTATTCCATTCTTATTCAGCCAATCACTTATTTCCCGTATTTTTTTATTATCAGCAGCTGCTTGTGCTTCACTTTTTTCTTCAATACTCAATAAACCTAAATCTTCTACAAAATTTAAAATGTCCTCAGCAGGTATAATTCTTTCTCCATAACGATGTAAAAACTTTCCTGTAAGTTCTTGAGTTAATTTATTAGTAGTAATCCCACCTGCTTTTATCGCCATCGCGTTTTTAACGAGGATAATAGGGGGCACTGCTGCCGATACTGGATCTTTAAAGAGCCGAGATAAGATATCGGGCTCTCTTTCTACCGTTTTTGAATCATTAGATTGTTTCATTATTTCCCCCTTTATTAATTGATAACACGAAAATTGAATTAAACAAGATAAAGAAATCCTATCCTATCATAAAGGCACCGTTCCCTAAAAATGCTAATACAGCGTTTAACAGGGGGATCTTCAAACCAGCTCCTCACCCGCGGTTGAACGCTGTATTAGCATTTTAATTATATCTTGTTTTTAACTGAAATACCGTGTAAATTCCTTGATTTATAAAATAGGTGTTCAACATTGACTACGATTTTAGAAAGTTCACCCGCATTAGCCTTAACAGAACGTATCCGCCAACACTTTGAAGATAGCATCCAGACCAAAATTTTAGCGGCTGATAGTTTGCTCGATCATATTCGGCAAGCGGGCGAATTAATGGCAAATTCTCTGCTAGATAATCATAAAATCCTTTGCTGCGGTAATGGCGGCTCAGCTGGCGATTGCCAGCATTTTGCCGCTGAACTATTAAACCGTTTTGAAACGGAGCGCCCTAGCCTGCCCGCCATTGCCTTAACTACCGATACCTCAACCATCACCTCAATTGCTAACGATTACAGCTTCGATCAAATATTCTCAAAGCCAATCAAAGCATTGGGTCAGCCAGGGGACATATTGTTGGCTATTTCAACCAGTGGTAATTCACGCAATATCATTGAAGCAATCAAAGCTGCTCATGAACGCGGGTTACGCATTGTTGCTTTGACAGGTCGTGATGGGGGGAAAATGGCAACGTTACTGAATGTCAATGATATTGAAATCCGAGTTCCTTCCCCAAGCACCTGTCGGATCCAAGAAACCCATTTATTGATCCTGCATTGTTTATGTGATGTGATTGATCGGCAATTATTTGGTAGTGAGGAATAGACAATGAAAAAATTAGGTATAGCACTTCTCTTAGCACTTCCTTTGTTGAGTGGCTGCATCCCCGTTGTTTTTGTAGCAGGCGCTGCTGCAGGCGGCGCAGTAATCTATGATAATCGTAGTGCTGAAACCATTCTTCAAGACAATTCTCTTGCTTATAAAGCTCAAGGACAAATTAATTCCGACCCAACTCTGCATCAACAAACGCATATCGCGGTTACAGCTTTTAACCATATTGTATTGCTCGTTGGACAAGCTCCAACAGCAGATTTGCGGCAACAAGCTTATGATCTGGTCACCAACCTGCGCAATGTGAAACGCATTTACAATCAAATCACAGTAGAAACGCCCACTTCAATATCAAGACGTTCTGAGGATACTTGGATTACAACCAAAGTGAAAACCAAGCTATTAGCTGAAAAAGGGCTGCACTCCTCTCAGATCAAAGTACTAACAGAAAATGGCACAGTTTATTTGATGGGATTAGTGACTCGTTCTCAAGGCTCATTAGCTGCACTCGTAACCAGCAAAGTTTCTGGCGTGCAAAAAGTTGTAACGTTGTTTGAGTATCAGAGTTGATTGCTCGAACGTTAAAAACCCGTCATTGCGACCCCGAGCGCCAGCGAAGGGGGAAGCAATGACGAGTTAGATAAAAAGTATCCATTTTCTTAGGGGGGAATACAATATGCCAACATCTCATGAACAGCAACAGCTTGAAATCCAGCAAGCACATAAACTAAAGCACCAAAAACAGCAGTTGCAAGAACGCCTAGAAGCGCTCAAGCCATTGCTTGAAGAAGCTAAACAACTCGATAAAGAATTAGGCACTTATTTTAATACTAAAACTGGATTAAGCGATCTTAAACTTGAAGTTGCCAAAAATAATATCGGCATTATTGAATCGCTTAAAGATCGAGCTAACGCTTTAAAACAACACTATGCTGATTTACCACCAGGCCACTGGCCAAATGAGACTGCGCAAGCGGCTTGCGAAAAATTTGCAGCATGCACCGAATCCCTAAATTGGGTGATAACCTATATTAGCCAAGATCTTAGTGAGGTTTGGTCCAGTTTTCTAAAACAAGATGGCTCTAGCTCGCATCGCTCTAATATCATTGATCCGATTTGGAACTTCAAAAATGCCTTGGAAAAAGAACAAAAAGCCATCACTGATTGGTTAGCCAACCCCACGGCAGAGATTCCATCGCAATCAAAATCTGCACCTGCTTCCGCACCATCTACTGCAGAATCACCTTTCTCTCTTCTTTCATCGTTGCCTAATGACATTAGCTTTCTGCTTTTCCAAGAGTTCCTAGGGGAAAGCAATTTTAAAGATTTAGATTCACTGATTCAAGAGTTTCTAGGAGAAAATAATTTTAAAGATTTAGCTTCACTGAGTAAAATTAATCGAGACTATCAACAACGCTTTCGAAGCTTTATAGGGATTGTCTTAGGCCACACAGCAAGTGCAAAATTTTCATTGAATGTATTGGAAAAGCTGTCAAAAGAGGCTGCAAATAACGTTAAAGAATTTGCTAGTTACTCTAACAAAATACAAAAATTTGGTGATTGGCTGAATGCAAAAGGTATTGTGCAAATTTGGAAAACTCAAAAAGAAGATGCCAGTCAACTAGCTTATGCCCGTCTGACGAACAACATCCATACTGTAGACTGGAAAAATGAAATCAAGCCCCTACTTGACCGAGGAAATTCATTATGGCCAGAAGTTGAAAAGAGTGTGAGAAAGACAGCTTATCTTATTTCTTTAGTACCAAATTCAGGATTTCAAATTTCTCATGACGATACCCATATAAATATAAACTTCAATATGCAGGGTGCATCGGGTTCTGCATGGAAAAAAACATTGTGCTTTCAATCGTTTTATAAAGGCCATTGGACAGCGCTAACGTTCGTCAATTCTCATTTGGATGGGGCTGTTTTAGCAGGCGCTAATTTCCAGAATGTAATTCTAAATGGAGTTTTCAGGTGGATTAATCTGCGACATGCTCATTTATCAGGTGCACGTTTAAATGGAAATTTCTCTCACATTGATATGCGAGAGGCTGATTTAACCAACACCAACTTGCAAAATGTAAAACTCATTAGAGTTAATCTAAGTGGAGCTAATTTACAAGGGGCTAATTTACAAGGAGCTAATTTACAAGGAGTTAATTTACAAGGGGCTAATTTACAAGAAGCTAATTTACAAGAGGTTAATTTACAAGAAGCTGATTTAAAAAATACAAATCTCGATGGAGCTAATATAACAAATGCTGATTTCCGAAATGCAAATTATGAAGTGCTTGGAAACAAAATACTCGTCGCACAAATCGAAGAACAGAACCTCATGCATTCTATCAAGTTTTATATGGAAATAATCGAAAAAGCTCCATCTCTTAAGGCACTTATGGACCTAAAAAACGGTGAATTATCACATGCAGTAAATATCCAACCAAAAGGGTTGGAAATTATCAATAAAGAATTGCGAAATAAAACGAGAGAAATAGGACATCTACCGAGGGCTATCGATCCAGAAATTGCCTATAAAAAAATTATACCCCGAAAAATAATTCTAGCGAATAATAAAGCGAGAGAGAACGAGGAAAAGTTAACTACTCTGTTTTCCCATTTTTTTAATAATAAAAATTCTGTACCAACAGCTAAAGAAACATGTGCGGATTTAATCGAGATAATAAGTAACTCTAAATTTCAAGACTCTCCACAACCCGCTGCTGAGATATTGAAGATACTAACAGCAGTGAGTAATAGGCAGTTAGACGCTTGTCAGGCACTAAAAAATGTTTATCAAATTGCTCTTTACGCTTATGACCATACCGATAACAAATATAATCAATTATGTTATGAAGATTGCCTGACTTATATTGAAAGGTTTCACCCTGAATTTAGCAGCCTGTCGCAAAATAAAACGGTCAGTCAAGAAGAGCAGGCAGAACCCAGTGCGTCCATTAGCTCTTCCCGCTGAAGAAGGCAGTGTTAAAAATGCGCCTTATCCCCTGTGCTAATAACTCCTTTCATTTTACTTAGCACCTGATTAACGGTTCTTGTTTCTAATTCTACAAAACTCCCTGGGCGTAAGGTGCGTGGTAAAACGATATCACCGTAACGAATGCGCACCAATCGACTCACTTTTAATCCTTGTGATTCCCACAAACGACGTACCAAACGATTGCGGCCTTCATTAACGGTTACTTGATACCATTGATTAGCTCCTTTACCCTCCATTCCGTGCAATGCAATAAAGCGCGCTCTACCATCATTCAATGCGACGCCTGTTAATAAGTTTTGTAACATCTTAGGTGTAATTTCCCCTAATACGCGTACCGCATATTCACGTTCCTGAGCAAACGCAGGGTGCATAAGACGATTAGCCAACTCTCCATCCGTAGTAAACAATAACAAGCCTGACGTATTGATATCCAGCCGACCGATGGATGTCCAGCGTCCTTGCGTTATCTTGGGTAAATTCTCATAAACCGTAGGCCGCCCTTGTGGATCTTGGCGAGTACAAATTTCCCCTATGGGTTTGTGATAAAGTAATATACGACAAGGTAAAGTATCTGTACCGCTTAGTGGAACATGTTTACCATCAATTTCAACTTTCGCATCGAGTGTTACTCGATCTCCTAATTTAGCTAATGCACCATTGATAGTAATACGTCCGGCGGCAATCCAACTTTCCATACAACGGCGTGAACCTAAACCTGTTCTGGCCAACACTTTTTGTAACTTTTCTGACATATTAAGTAACTACTGTAT
>JBAUEV010000268.1:0-5946 GCA_049678805.1 Gammaproteobacteria bacterium | reverse complement strand
TGCGAAACGGTGCTTTCCACCTAATGACGAACCGGCTACCCCACTCTCACCTTATTAAACGGATCAGGTTTAATAAAGCTTTTTATCTCCCTTACAGAAGACAAAATCATCATACAAATGACGAAGGCATGGGAATTATGCAACAACGGCGAACAAGTCGCGGCACGTAGGCAGTGAGGAGAGGTAAATGCGTTTACCGTGAGAGCCGAAGCCGTGTTATTTTGTAAATCCACTCACCGCTGGCGCCGAATAATTATCTTCCTGGCCTAAGCTGCTTTGGCGAAACAACAGTTTTTCGACTTTTTTGATATCTTGTTCTATATGTTTTATGAGAGAAATTGCTTTTTCCTGATTGAAATTTGGCTTTTTCTCATTTAAATACTTCTTATCAAGTGTTGTTTGATATTGTTTCAGATTGCCTAATGTGGATTCTAAGTCGCCGGACTCCTTAATCTTGTCTGGACCAAAAATACGACCAAAAATACTTTTAAATATGCTTTTGTTTGGAAGCTCATACATTTGAGCCTCATAAAGTTCAGTAGCTTCTTCCTGTTTTGGTAACAAGCTTGAAATTTTAGTATTAAGCTCTTTCAATTTTTGTTTAAGCAACTCAGGTGATCTTAACTTCGACTCTATAAGTTGATTAACTTTATTGTCGATATTTCTATCTTTATGGCTAAAGAAACCGATAGCTATCTCAGCTAATGCGTTGCTTACGGTGCCTCCAAGTGCAGCACCTGCGACAGCACCTGGGATAGCACCGGCGCCGCCTAACGCAAAACCTGCAACAGCGCCTAATACAGCCCCTATTACGGTTATTATGGCCTTTACTATTTGCTGTTTGCGAGAAAGAGGGGACTCTAGGCGATTAATTAACTCATCCGCCTTATACTTGAAATTTTTAGTAATTTTTTCGATCTTTTGTGGGGTATTTTCTTTTGATACTGCAATTAACCACGTATCAATTTCGCTGACCAATCGTCCGAAAGGACCTGTTTGTAGGTCTGCTACAGATTGACCCTTTTTAAGCTGTATATCAAATTCTGTGGAAAGTACATTATGTAAATTTTCCGCAGCTTGCTTGGATTCAGTTGGCAACAGATTAATGTTGCTTTTGAAAGTCTTGAGAATTTTATTCTCTTCTTCTGACGAGAATGAGTCAGGTTTATTTGACGAAGTAAGCTCAACTTGAGACATGATTTTTTCCCCTTCATATCATGGTATGCTTCTGAAACTACTGAATATTCTCCCATAGTATTCTTAAGGGAAAATTAAGACTAAATACCCCATACCCCCCATTTGGCGGTCTTTATAGGACAAAATTGGAAAGAAGTCTAATGCAATCAGTAGCCCGAATGAAGCGTCAGTGCTATACAGGCGTAGGAGTGGGATTTTCATCCTCGGGAAATGTTGCTGGCAGCGGAGTAACTTGTTCCTTCCCTTTGAGTTTCTTATCGGATGCTCCTGCTGTTAAAGGAGCCCCGGTTTTAACGTTCTCAGCACTAGATAATATTGTTCCAGCTTTTTCTATAAGTTGTTCCAGCTCTTGGCGCAATGTTTGCAATACTTGTTCGGAAAATTTAGGTGAGGTTAGCATTTCTTTTCCAATTTGCTTAAATTGCATAAGCATATCTCCAAGCTCGATCAATTGTTGCTTAAGAAATTCAGGTGTTTTTATCTTGGACTCTATAAGTAGATTAATCTGTTCTCGGATCCGAGTCGCCTTATTTTCATTGTTAAAAAACCCGATAATTTTATAAGCTAGTAAGCCCCCCACAGCTCCTCCAACAGCACCACCTCCCGCAGCGCCTGCAATGGAAGTTGGAATAGAGGCTATTCCCCCACCCATGAAAGCACCCACTACAAAACCTGCAGCAGCACATAATACCGCGCCGATAAAAGTCATTAGAGCTACTAGCATTCGTTGTTTGCTGGAAAGTGGCCAATCTAAGTCTTCAATAAACCGAGCTGCTCTATTCCGGAAGTCAGTAGTTGCTGTTTCGATCTGCTCTGAAGTTAATTTTTCGGATATCTGGTTTAACCACATATCTGTCTCTGAGGTTAATTGTGTCAAAAGAGCTATTTGTTTGTTTTTCATAGATTGACTATGTTGTGCCTGTATAAAAACTTCTTTGATAAATACACAGTACAGATCAGATGCAGCATGATGGGCTTCAGGTGGTAACGTTCCACCGTTGCCAGTGAATTTCTCAATAATGATTTTTATATATACGCTAATTTCATTTCGTATATTATTATTATTTAATGCAGACGTTTTTAACGTGTTATTAACCTCATGGGTTAATAGTCCCAAAGGACCTGAGAATATGTCTTGTGGGGATCGCCCCTGATTGAGTTGTGTAAATGATTCTCGGAAAAGCACCTGATACAGCTCACGTGCATCTTGCTGAGTTTTAGGTTCTAACTCATTGCTGATGCTTTCGAATGTCTTAACAATATCATTTATATAGGGGATAATTTCTTTGATCTTTGGAGCACTCTCACCCTTCTTTATAAGGCTGGTGAACCAGTTACCAGTCTCTTGGATTAATGGCGCTAAAGGACCTGCGCTGACATCTTGTATAGATTGTCCCAGTTCTAGTTGCGTAAAAGCATTTTTGAAAATTACACTGTACAAATCAAGCACAGGTTGCCAAGTTTCAAACGAAAATATTTCTTGATATTTTTTAAATGTCGAAATAATTGCATTTATATATTGGCTAATTTCGTTTTGAGTAGACTCATCATCAGATAAAGTTACATATCGGATGGGGGCATTCGGATTAACCAATGTAACTGTATTTAACCAGTTACCAATCTGTTGGATGAATTGTCCCAAGGGACCTATGTATATTTCTTTTGCAACGCGTCCGTATTTTAGTTGTGTAACAGTTTCTTCGAGAAGTATCTTGTATAGCTCAAGTACATTTTTTTGGATTAAATCCGGCAAGCTGCTAATATTACCTTTAAATGTCTTAATAATTTGATCTATATAGGGGGTAATTTCTTTGATCTTTTGAGCAGGAACCTCCTCCGAATTTAACCAGTTGAGAATTTCATTGTTTAATAGTATCCAAGGACCCTGCTCTATGTCCTGCCGAGATCGCCCTTCTGTAAGCTGTATAAAAACTTCGTTGTAAATAGCACTGTATAAATCAATTAGGGCTTGCCGGATTTCAGGAGGTAATATGGCAATTTTCTTTTTGCTAAAAGTTTTAACAAGGTGGATTAAAAAATCGTTTATTTCGCTGATTTTTTGAGGATCTTTATTGTTTATTACAAATATCTTTAACGAGTCCCCCATCTGTCGAGTTAATAGTCCTAAATAACTTGCGTATAGGTCTTCTGTAGGTCGCCCCTGTTCTAGTTGTATAAAAACTTCTTTGAAAAATATCTTGTACAATGCATGTGAAGCTTGTTCGAGGTTGTTGAGCAGCGGTTTAATAGTATTAATTTCATCTTGGTCGAAATTGTCGAACGATAGTTTATTAATATTGATTTTGCTTTCTCTGAAACGTTCAACGATATTTTCTGCGTATGCTAATTCAACAAAGGCGGTAACTAGTGCTGTGGTTGTAACGTTTTCTGCAGCAAGGGAAGAACGTTCTGGCTCTCGGGTTTGAAAAGTGTTACAAATCGTTGTGAGTATATAATCCAGATAGGGTGAATGTGATACCTCGAAATTTGGTTCCAGTAATGAAAGTGCTCTGATATCTATATAATGTTGATAAGCCTGTATAAAGTGATTCATTTTAAGATAACTAATGTTGCTGATTTTGTTTTGGAATTTGAGTTTTTCAAATAAAAAACACGAAATGCCTAGTAAGACATCTGCATCCATATTTTCAGTGCCTGTTTTTTCTTTATAAGTATTGATGATGGCTTTTAGATAATCCGTAAAGACAAGAAATAGCTCAGCAACATCCCATGCATCTTTTTCAAGTTCATCAATGACAAACTGTGCTGGGTTTGGTTTATTATCAGGAAAAAAAAAGTCGTATTGCTCCCGTTCGGCTAGTGGTGTGGCAAATTTATTAACACCGGATGGTCCAGGAATTTCAGGTTCATCCTCTTGCGGGTTTTCTAGGACCGGTTGAATATCTGGGTTCGATTCATCATCGCTTGCCGATGAAGATTCCTCAATTGGTTCAGTTTGTTCAATTTCTTCAGGCATGGTTTTTCCCTTTCCATTAATGGTTTGTACTAAAGATTACTGCATATTCTTCTATTGAATTCTTATTGATTGTTCTATTATTTTAGATAAACGCGGCTCTAGCATAACTGAATAAGTCACATGATGGCCAGCTGTGAAGTATTGTAGCTGCTGCTGGCAGAATTCTCGTATCTTTTGCAGAGGAGGTGAATGGTAAACTTGCTGGCCTTGTTTGAATATAGGCACCAACAAATCTTGCCAATCAACTTTAGAAACTGATGGATCATTTTCCATACCCAATTCAATATCGTAAATGACGTCGCGAACAAACTTGTTTTCTTTA
The DNA here is from genome assembly GCA_049678805.1 of Gammaproteobacteria bacterium. Lineage (GTDB taxonomy): Bacteria > Pseudomonadota > Gammaproteobacteria > JBAUEV01. The sequence goes on along the minus strand of JBAUEV010000268.1, from coordinate 1,450 downwards.
TAATAACGGCGTACTTGTTGAATACCCGGTATAGTGGTTTTGTCAGCTTGATCGGAAATTTTAGCTTTATAATTCCACACACCTTTTTCATCGCGTATAGCCGATAATTTATAAATAGCATCTAATGAAGGCTGATCGTAAGCAGTTACTAACCGCGTGCCTACTCCCCAGGCATCAATCGGGGCTCGTTGCGTTTTTAATTGCGCAATTTTATTTTCTTCAAGATCACCGCTTGCAACAATTTGAGTATCTTTAAGACCCGCGGCATCCAGCATTTGTCGTGCTTGATGACTCAATTTGGCTAAATCTCCTGAATCCAAGCGAATTCCTCTTAATTTTCTGCCTTCAGTTTGCAATTGTTTGCCGATTTGAATGGCATGTTGTACACCTTGCAAGGTGTCATATGTATCTACTAACAAGATAATATTATCACTGGTTTGGGCAAATGCTGCAAATGCCGTGAGTTCATCGGGGTAAGACATAACCCAGCTATGCGCGTGAGTACCTTTAACCGGGATATTAAATAATTTACCTGCTAGTACATTGGAGGTCGATTCGCAACCGCCAATGTAACTCGAGCGGGTTGCTGTTAAACCACCGTCGGGTCCTTGCGCGCGGCGCAAACCAAACTCCATCACTGGATCACCTTGTGCTGCTTGACAGACACGGGATGCTTTAGTTGCAATTAAACTTGCAAAATTAATGAAATTTAATAGTGGGGTTTCAATCAATTGGCATTGCAATAACGGACCACAAATGCGCACCAATGGTTCCTGCGGAAAAACAAGGGTGCCTTCAGGAATCGCAGCAATATCGCATCTAAAATCCAATTTAGCCAAATAATCGAGAAATTCGTTAGAAAAAACCCGCTTTCGCTGTGGGTCTAGCAAATTACCCAAATAATTCAAATCCTCGCCGCTAAAACGATAATGACTCAAGAAATCGATAATCGAATTAAGTCCACAAGCAATGACATAATTACCTTGAAACGGATTTTTACGAAAACCAAGCTGGAAAACAGCTTCCTGTTCACTTTTGCCTAACTGCCAATACCCTTGCGCCATGGTCAGTTGGTAAAAATCAGTCAATAATGGAGAAATCATGTTGTCATGCCGTAACACGTTAGTTGTTATCGAATAATGAATATCGCACAATATCCTATAATATTATAAAAAAGCAGCTAAGGTAATGTTGCCTTGATGCAGTGTCAGGGCAAACGCATTTAAAACATGCCCCTGTCACCTATGTGACGCTCGCTCCTTACTGCCTAAGTATTGCTCGCTCCTCACTGCCTACGTACCGCGCTTTATGCGCGGTATCCAGTTTTTTTCGTCATTGCGAGGAGCGAAGCGACGCGGCAATCCAGGTTTTGAAGATGGATTGCTTCGGCCAAAAAACGGCCTCGCAATGACGGCTTTTTTCATTGGTTTTCTGGATGCCGCGGACAAGC
>JBAUEV010000267.1:0-2172 GCA_049678805.1 Gammaproteobacteria bacterium | reverse complement strand
TTAAACCATCAAACGCAGCAAATTTATAGGCCATCGTATAAGTCGGCGTTGCAAATGTAAGTTGATTGAAGAGATCAATTTTTCCATGACAATGAATAGTAGCCTGTCCTAATCCAATAAGTTCAGAAGCGATGTCGCCTAGAACATGAACCCCGAGAAGACGACGGGTATCTCGTCGAAACACTAATTTCAGCATTCCTTCCGGATGACCGGAAATGATACCACGTGGAAGCATTGCGAAGCTTGAGCGGCCAACTTCATAATCAATCCCTTGAGTTTTAGCGTCTTCTTCGGTGAGCCCAACTCCTGCAACTTCCGGCACAGAGTACACTGCCCAAACGAGGAGTGGATCCATTGTTTGTTTGAACGTGAGGTCAAAAGCATGGCAGGCAGCAACTCTTCCTTGTTCCATGGATACCGATGAAAGCGACGGACTGATAACATCACCCGCTGCATAAATCCCTTTAACGCTAGTCTGAAAATTGTGGTCTACAATAATCTCGCCGTGCTCATTCGTCTCGACGCCAACCTCTTTCAGACCAAGACCTTCCGTATTTACTAAACGCCCCACTGCCACCAAAACCGCTTCAGATCGTAAACTTTCACCATTTTCCAAGCGAATTTCAAGTCCATCTTCGACTCTTTTCGAACTTGTGACTCGGGTATTCAATATCGAATGTATTCCCATTTTCTCGAATACTTTAGCAGCAAGTCCAGATATCTCACTATCCATCATAGGCAATAACCGTTCTCCACCATGGACCAATATTACAGATACACCAAGCGCAGAAAATATCGATGCATATTCACACCCAATCGCCCCGCCTCCAATCACCACAATGCTCTTTGGAAGTTTTGGTATTGTAAAAAGGTTCTCAGAATCAAAAACGTTTGTCTCTTTAAAAGAGATGTTGGGGGGTCGAAATGGGCGAGAGCCAGTTGCGAGAAGGATATGATCTGCAGAAAATTTGCGTACTTGATCTGGATGATTCTTATCCATTACAAATACAGTAAGACCAGTATCTAAGCGTGCTGTGCCATAGATTACATCAATACCTCGTTTTTCGAAGGTTGCACGAACACATTCCTGCATCGAAGAGCACACTTCGGCTGTTCTGGAACGAAGACGCATTCCGGCCAAAGAAGGATCAATTTGTCCTACAAGTCCATACACATCACGATCACGAAAACCTGTCAAATATAAAGCCGCATCTCGCAAAGTCTTTGTAGGTGCCCCACCTGTGGTGACTACCACGCCACCGAGTACATTGCGTTCTATAACCAATGTTCTACGCCCGTAGATGGCCGCCACTTCAGCTGCTCCTTGCCCAGCTGGACCACCACCGATTACTATGAAGTCATAGTGGTCAATACTCGTCATGCATTTCAATCCTTTATCACGCTTTGATAGATTCGCTATTAGCTAGCTGAAGAATCATTCCTGAGACTATACCCTTATCGTTTCATTTTTAGGGTAGGCGCAAACGCCTTGAACAACCGGAGTGTATATAAAAATACATGAGGATTGTGAAAGGCGTTTGCAACAACCCCTAAAATTGAAACGATAAGGGTATATTATAAATCAGCATCCCATGACATTGATAACCTTTTTTCTTTTTCGTTGATGGCACAAAAAATCAATAGCAATTAATATTAATTTTTTTTAATCTGTCATCCTGAGCAAAATAGTTTGTCATCCTGAGCGTAGCGAAGGATCTCCTCTTTTCTCTTTTTTATGAAAGACGAGATCCTTCGTCGCAAACAACGCTCCTCAGGATGACAAGGCTTATAATTAGGAAAAATCTTGCAAACAAAATATTTGAAAATAGCATTTTTGAACTTCTGCTGATAATATTATTTTAATAACAATAATTAAGAGAGGATTTTTATGTTTTTTCAGTCAAAGCCTGATACAGTTACTTCTCCTGAAAAAAATTATATGCAAGAGAAAGTGGAGCTGTTAAAAAATGCAATTTGTGAAGTTATCAGTGAAGATTGGAAATTAACAGAGTTTGAATATAGATCTGATGTTTCGCGAGGCTCAGTTGGTATTTACGGTAAGGTAGCCAAAGGAAAATCTCGTTTTAACATTAATTATCCTCTTGACGAACATCCAACCCTAGAAAACTTTATTGACGCTTTAAATTGCGATGCTACTTTATTAAATGTCAT
>JBAUEV010000266.1:0-7689 GCA_049678805.1 Gammaproteobacteria bacterium | reverse complement strand
CAGTATAGCTATTCGATGTCGGCCCTTGTTCTTCGGAAGCATCAGTATTAGTTGAATTTTCTTTCGGCAGTGGCATTAGATTTCCCTATCCGTTTTCTTAAGTTACTAGGCAGTAGTAAACGACAATAGTTTAACAAAAATTTACTTTATTTGCACTGCATTTAAGGCATTGATTGTAGCAGAAATTTTTGTTTCGACCTTTGTATCCGTTAAATGAAATTGTAAACGTTGGGTAGCATCTAGCTTATATTGGTTCGGATAAATTTGAATTAATTTTATTAAATGTTGAATATTAATATTAGGATGTGGTGAAAACTCAATCCGACCATATTTAGCGCCGATATCAATTTTACGTATACCCAAAGGTGCTGCTTGTAAACGAAGCTCTGTAACACGGAATAAATTTTTCACTGGTTCGGGTAGCAAACCAAAACGATCTATCATTTCCACTTGTAATTCGTTCAATTCCTGCTCGTTTTTTGCATTAGCAATACGTTTGTAAAGTGTCAGGCGTACGTGAACGTCACCCACATAATTTTCAGGAATTAAAGCAGGAATTTGTAAATCAATTTCCGTTTGTTGTGCGAAAGGTTCATCAATCGAAAAAGCTTTACCTGATTTTAATGCACGTACCGTTTTTTCTAATAATTCGGTATAAAGTGAAAAACCAATCGCTTGGATATGGCCACTTTGCTCTTCGCCCAATAATTCACCCGCGCCGCGAATTTCTAAATCTTGAGTCGCCAATAGAAAACCAACTCCTAAATCTTCTAATTGTTCGATGGCTTCTAATCGTTTCAGAGCATCATGTGTAATCAGATGTTTATCGGGTATTAACAAATAAGCGTAAGCTTGATGATGGGATCGCCCGACTCGCCCACGTAATTGATGTAATTGTGCTAAGCCAAAACGATCCGCACGGTTGATAATAATGGTATTGGCCGTAGGAATATCAATGCCAGACTCGATAATGGTAGTACAAATCAAGACATTAAATCGCGTATGATAAAAATCAGACATGGTTTTGCTCAATATGCGTTCCGGCATTTGTCCGTGGGCGATTTCAATGCGTGCCTCAGGAACCAACTCTTTTAGTTCGCGAGCAATTTTTTCCATACTATCAATATCATTGTGCAGAAAATATACTTGCCCGCCACGCAAGGTTTCACGCAAAATGGCTTCACGAATAAGACCGCGATTGTATTCACGAACAAAAGTTTTGATGGACAAACGACGTAAAGGCGGCGTTGCGATTAAAGATAAATCACGCATGCTTATTAATGCCATGTTTAAGGTGCGTGGAATAGGTGTAGCGGTAAGCGTTAAAATATCTACTTCAGCACGTAATGCTTTAATTTTTTCCTTTTGATGAACGCCAAAACGGTGTTCTTCATCCACAACCAGTAATCCTAAGGTTTTAAAACGCGCATTAGCGTGCAGTAATTTGTGGGTACCGATCAAAATATCAATTTTGCCATTGATAGCATCTTGTAAAACTTGCTGTTGGTCTTTGCTAGAGTGCAAGCGTGAAATCACAGCAATTCGTATTGGCCAATCAGCAAAACGATCTTTAAATGTCTGATAGTGTTGTTCAGCAAGCAGTGTGGTTGGTACTAATACTGCCACTTGTTTATTATTTTGTGTCGCTACAAATGCAGCACGCATTGCCACTTCAGTTTTACCAAAACCTACATCTCCACAAACCAAACGATCCATCGGCTGGGGCGAGACCATGTCGCGAATCACATCCTCGATTGCTTGGGCTTGATCGGGTGTTTCTTCATAAGGAAAGGTGCTAACAAATGATTGGTATTCTTGTTTGGGGAGAGTGAATATGTGTCCAGTTTGCGCTTGGCGACGTGCATAAACTTCTAATAATTCTGCAGCCACATCACGAATTTTTTCTGCTGCTTTCTGTTTGGCTTTTTCCCATTGTTTAGAACTTAAGTGATTTAATGGTGCATGTTCGGCATCAGCGCCAGTATAACGACTGATTAAATGCAATGAGGAAACTGGTACATAAAGTTTAGCGTTGCCGGCATATTCCAGAGTTAAATATTCCGCTTCCTGTTCGCCAGTTTTAATGGTTTGCAATCCTAAATAGCGGCCAACCCCATGATCGAGATGTACTATCGGCGCACCCATGGTTAACTCAGTTAAGTTCCGAATCAATGCTTCTGGGTCTTGTTGACGTGTTTTTTGCCGCAACCGTCGTTGCATCACTTGTTCGCCAAATAACTGAGGTTCTGCAATTAGGGTGATGGAGGGTTGCTGCAATACTAAACCTTCTAGTAATGCGCCAATGGTAATGCTGCAAGGATTGTTATCAGCAAGAAAAGCTGACCAATCATTACAGGATTTGGGATGAATACCAGCATTTTTTAGGAGTTCTAAAAGACTTTCACGGCGGCCGAGTGTTTCAGCACAAAAAAGCACACGCGATTGAGTGGTAGCCAAAAAATTTTGTAAACGCGCTAAAGGCTGATCGCTAAGCCGGGCAAGGGTAAACTCGGGTAGCGTATCAGTAGCAAAATTATAATGCTGTGGTTTAGGCGGCAATGGCTCCGTTTGTGTTTCAATACGCGTAAAGTGAGTGATGTGCGCTGATAAATCTTCCGTTGATAGAAAAAGTTCCGAGGGTGGCAATAATGGCCGAGTTTGATCGAAGCGCAATTGTTCATAACGTTCATGAATTTCTTGCCAAAACGCTGTGATTTTGGTCGCGAGATCACCGATTTGTAACAGCACACTTTTGGCAGGTAAATAATCAAATAAAGTGGCGGTTTTTTCAAAAAATAAAGGCAGATAGTATTCAATACCTGCTATGCTTTGACCTTGTGTGATGTTTTGATAGACCAGCGAATTTGCCGGGTTGCCGGTAAATTGAGCACGCCAATTTTGCCGAAAACGTGTGATACCTTCTTCAGTTAAGGGAAATTCTCGGGCTGGTAATAATGAAATTCGATCAAAAGTTGTTAACGAACGTTGATTATCAGGACTGAAAGTACGAATGCTATCAATAGCATTGTCAAGCCATTCAAGGCGATAGGGCAGGGGACTACCCATTGGAAATAAATCAATAATTGCACCGCGTACAGCAAATTCGCCATGTTCCATCACTTGATTGACACAACGATATCCGGCATTTTCTAAACGGCGGCGAAATTCGTTTAAATCCACTATCTCATTTTTGGCGATCACTAAGCTATTCGCCTCTAAATGTTGGCGTGGGAGGATACGTTGCATCAAAGTGTTAATGGGTACTAGCAAAATCCCACGTTGCAGCTGCGGTAATTGGTAAAGGGTGCGTAAACGTTGCGAGATAATGTCTTGGTGGGGTGAAAATTGGTCATAAGGTAACGTTTCCCAATCGGGGAAGGGCAAAATTTGCAAGGAATCACCCGTTGTATTAAAAAAATGTAGCTCGAGCTCAAGCCGTGTCGCTGTTGGAGTATCGGGTGTGAGAACCACAGTTAACGTTGAATTAGCGCGCGCTAAGCTATGAACAGCCAAGCTTAAGCTGGCGCCATACAATTGTCCCCATTTAACGCAAGTGCCGGGGTCTGGAAAAGGTGGTTGCAATGGATTATGTAACGACACTGTTTTAAATCTTTAATATATATCTAATTTTTGGGTCAGTCACTGACGTTCAAATGTCATGACAGGGTTGTTTTAATGAGACCCCCCTGAATGTCATGAATATAGCCTATCAATTTTTGCAGCACAAATAAAATCATTTTCCGACAAACCATTAACAGCATGGGTACTGTAATACACTACACAGTGGTTATAACTGACTTCTAAATCGGGATGATGGTTTTCTTGATGAGCAATCCACGCGATGGCATTCACAAAAGCCATCGTTTGATAAAAATTCTTGAACTGAAACTCGCGCTGAATGGCATTCTTTGTGGCATTAAAACGCCAGCCTTGCAATTGTTTTAATAACTGTTCTACTGCAGTACGTTCAAGGGGTGGCACTCCCCCTTCACAAGGCAGACATTTTTTTTCAGCAAGGTTGCTCATTGATATTCTCCTTTCAAAAATTCAGTTTGTTATGCTAGCGCTAATAGCGCAATGACAACTTGTCCCTGTCGCAGGGCAAACGCATTTACTTCTCCTCAGTGCCTACGTGCCGCGGCTTGTCCACAGTATCCAGTTTTTTTCGTCGTTACGTGGAGGCTGCCTAGCAGCCGATGAAGCAATTCACATTTCAAAAACCCATTTCTAGATTGCTTTGGCCAAAAAGCGGCCTCGCAACGATAGCTTTTGCCCACGGTTTTCTGGATGCCGCGGACAAGCCGCGGCACGTAGACGGTAAGGAGCGAGCATACGTAGGCGGCGAGGGCATCTGACGCTTCATCCAGGCTCGTTAGTAGGATGCAACTTGTATAATCCCACCGCCTAAACACAAATCCCCTTGATAAAACACTACCGACTGTCCTGGGGTAATTGCCCATTGAGGTTTATCAAAGATGACTCGATAACGGCGCTCTGTCATTGCTGTCATTGTGCACAACTGATCTGCTTGACGATAACGGATTTTCGCAGTACAACGCAATGAGGTAATAGGCAAAGGTGATGCAATCCAATTGACTTGATCGCAGATTAATTCGCTAGTTAATAATAACGGATGATCGCGTTGTTGAGTAATCATTAGTACATTGCGTGATATGTCTTTAGCAGCCACATACCAAGGTGCTTCAAGCTTATGCTTTTTCCCACCTATTTTTAACCCTTTGCGTTGACCTAAGGTGTAATACATCAAACCATCGTGTTTGCCAATTATTTCACCTTCTGTAGTTTCAATATCACCTGGACGTGTTAGAAGATATTCTTGCAAAAATTGTTTGAAATTACGTTTACCGATAAAACAAATACCAGTGCTATCTTTTTTAGCATGATTAATAAAACCGGCTTCAGTTGCTAAAGTGCGTACTTGCGGCTTTTGCAATTCTCCTAGCGGAAATAGGCAATAGGATAGTTGTTGTTGAGTAAGGGTATGCAAAAAATAGCTTTGATCTTTATTGCTATCCATGCTTTTGTAAAGCAGATGATTATTCTCTTGCAGCAGGCAACGCACATAATGCCCAGTAGCAATATAATCAGCACCTTGATGTAAAGCGTGATCGAGAAAGGCTTTAAATTTAATTTCTTTATTGCATAAAATATCAGGATTGGGAGTGCGGCCAGCAGCGTATTCATCGAGAAAATACCGAAATACTTTATCCCAGTAGGTTTGCGAGAAATTCGCTGTATGCAAAGGAATTTCTAAGCGATCACACACTGCACGTGCATCAGTGAGGTCTTGCATTCCAGAGCAGTAAAGATTGTTATCGTCGGCTTCCCAATTTTTCATGAACAAACCTTCTACTCTATAGCCTTGTTGTTTTAGCAATAACGCTGCTATAGAAGAATCTACACCGCCGGACATGCCGACAATTACGCGAGGGTGCGGGTTCATGATATGATTATCCACATTTGATCGTTTGATAAGTTTGGAGAGCAAGATAACATGAATTACCAACATATTAAAATACCCAGCGAAGGTCAAAAAATAGCATTTAATAATGATTTAACGTTGAAGGTACCCCAGCAACCGATTATTCCTTTTATTGAAGGGGATGGCATTGGAGTTGATATTACTCCCGTAATGCGCCAGGTGGTTGATGCCGCAGTAGCAAAAGCGTATGGCAAAGAACGTCGCATTGCCTGGATGGAAATCTACGCAGGGGAAAAAGCAACTCATGTCTATGGCAAAGATATTTGGTTACCGCCTGAAACCTTGCATGCGGTCAAAGAATATGTGGTATCTATTAAAGGCCCCTTAACTACCCCAGTAGGTGGTGGCATCCGTTCCTTAAATGTTACTTTACGTCAAGAACTCGACTTATATGTTTGTTTACGTCCAGTGCGTTACTTCGAGGGCACCCCCAGCCCTGTTAAAGAACCTTGGAAAACCAATATGGTCATTTTCCGAGAAAATTCTGAGGATATTTATGCTGGGATTGAATGGCCAGCGGATAGTGCAGAAGTGACTAAATTAATTGCTTTTTTGCAGCAGGATATGGGCGTTAAAAAAATTCGTTTTCCTCAACATTGTGGTATTGGCATCAAACCAGTGTCCAAAGAGGGCACCAGCCGTCTAGTTGCCCGTGCAATTCAATATGCCATTGATAATCATCGTGATTCAGTCACCTTGGTACACAAAGGTAATATTATGAAATTTACTGAAGGTGCTTTTAAAGACTGGGGTTATCAAGTAGCGCAGGAACGCTTTGGCGCAGTACCACTGGAGGGCGGCCCGTGGCAAACCTTAAAAAATCCTAAAACCGGCAAGGATATTATAATTAAGGATGTGATTGCTGATGCCTTCTTGCAGCAGATTTTATTGCGACCAGAAGATTACAGTGTCATTGCGACGTTAAATCTCAATGGCGACTATATTTCGGATGCGTTAGCGGCTCAAGTGGGCGGTATTGGCATTGCGCCAGGGGCTAACTTGGGCGATCAAGTAGCCATGTTTGAAGCAACCCACGGTACCGCACCTAAGTATGCGGGACAGAATAAGGTAAATCCTGGTTCATTGATTCTGTCAGCCGAAATGATGCTCCGGCATATGGGGTGGGTTGAGGCAGCAGAATTGATTATTAATGGCATGAAGGGGGCTATTATGGCTAAAACGGTAACTTATGACTTTGCACGCCTACAAGAGGGTGCTAAGCTATTATCCAGTTCTGCGTTTGGTGAAGCCGTTATACAGCATATGTAAGCGGGCTCCTACATTACTAAAGGTCAAGGAGGACTTAAATTTTTCATCTATATATCAATCACATAGTACATTTTTGCTTTATTCCACACCTTTTTTGATAAATAATTAAGGTGTGTTTGGCTATATTTTGGCCGAAAATAGGAAGAATCCTACAAAAATGTTCTATAGTAAAAATAGAGATATGACAGAGTTAAAGACACCCTGACCGTGTGTGATGGAAATCGCAGTGAATACTAAGGAGAGCAACCATGTTCAGTAAATCGCTTGAACTCACCCTGAACCTAGTGTTTACCCAAGCGCGTGAGAAAAATCATGAGTTCATTACAATTGAACATCTATTATTAGCGTTGCTGGATAACCCTGAGGCAAATCAAGTCCTAATGGCTTGCGGTGCCAATGTGGAGCGTTTGCGTACTGGATTAAGTATCTTTATTGAAGAAACCACACCCTATGGGCCCTTGAATAAATACCAAGATACTCAGCCAACCTTAGGCTTTCAACGGGTATTACAACGTGCTATCTTCCAAGTTCAATCGGCTGGCAAAACAGAGGTTACAGGTGCAAATGTATTAGCTGCTATTTTCAGCGAACAAGAAAGCCAAGCTGTCTATTTTCTCGGTCAAGAAAATGTAACCCGGCTGGATGTGATAAATTATATTTCACATGGCATTACCAAGTTTCAGCACCACGGTGAGAATATTGAGCAAACTGAGCAGATGGGTGATACTGAGCATATGGTAGGTGCTGCGTTACAAGAAAGCATGTTAGAGCGTTATGCCACGAATCTGAATGAACTCGCTCGCTCCGGCAAGATTGATCCTTTGATTGGTCGTCAGGATTTAATCCAGCGTACAGCACAAATTTTATGCCGCCGGCGCAAAAACAATCCATTGTTGGTAGGTGAAGCAGGGGTAGGT
>JBAUEV010000265.1:0-2697 GCA_049678805.1 Gammaproteobacteria bacterium | reverse complement strand
TCTGTTGCAGAATAACCATATTCAAACGCTAATACGGCTTCTTCCGATAACAAAGAATCGTAGATATCAAAATGGCCTTGTTTTGCGCCAAGGTGATGTAAAGGCACAAATGTTTTGTCAGTTAGTTGATCGTGTAACACAGCATGACGATGGGCAAAAGTACCACGCTGAGAATCTTGCCCACTCATTCGAATGTCGTAGCCTTGTTGTAATAATGTGGCATAGGCCAATGTTTCAGCACTACCCCAATCTAAGGGTAACTCGCCGGCTAACATTTTGCTGCGAGCCGTCATCATTAAACCAACTTGTCGTTGAATCTCAAAATCTTTAGGAAATTTACTTAACTGTTGACCCAGTTGTAATAGCTGATCGAGCGGTACAGCAGTTGATACTGGCTGCTGCCAATCATGTGGCAAAAATCCTTGCCACAAGGCTTTGCGTTGAGCAGTAATTCCGTCAGTTGCTGTCGTTATCAAAGCCTTATCTTGATCCATTAGGTCACGATATTTTAAAAACAGTTGATCTAACTTTTCTGGAGTACATAACCCTTCTGCTTCCAACTTCTTACAATACACTTCACGAGTGGTAGGATGGGATTTAATCTTTTGATACATCAAGGGTTGAGTCGCTGCTGGTTCATCTGCTTCATTATGGCCGTGCCGACGGTAACAGACTAAATCAATTATCACATCTTTATGAAAAGCAGCGTGATAATCCATTGCCAATTGCATGGCAAACAATGCTGCTTCAGGATCATCACCATTGACATGTAACACAGGCGCTTCAATCATTTTGGCAATATCGGTGCAATAGGTCGTCGAACGTGCATCATGTGGAACACTGGTAGTAAAACCAATTTGGTTATTGACCACGATATGAAGTGTGCCTCCAACTTCGTAAGCAGTTACTTGCGACATGTTGAGGGTTTCCATGACTACACCCTGCCCAGAAAATGCCGCATCCCCGTGAATAACAACAGCTAAACCATGTTCATTTTTAGGTATCAGGTGATCTTGCCGAGCACGTACTGAGCCTATTGTGACCGGCGAAATAATTTCTAAATGCGAAGGATTATAGGCGAGTGATAAATGTACCAATCCACCAATCGCCTTAACATCGGACGAATACCCCAAGTGATATTTAACGTCGCCAGAAATGTCTGCAACGATTTTTTTTCCTTCAAATCCAGCAAATATTTCTTCAGGTGGTTTGCCGAATACATTCATTAATACATTAAGCCGGCCACGATGTGCCATACCAAACACAATTTCAGAGGTTTTGTGGGTGCTGCTATGTTGCACCAAGCGTTGCAACATTGGAATTAAAGTATCACCACCTTCTAAAGAAAATCGTTTTTGCCCTACGAATTTTGCTCCCAGGTATTTTTCCAAACCATCTGCAGCAGTCAAAGACCACAAAAGTTGTTGTTTTTCTTCATCTGATAGTATTAATCGGGCTCGGGATTTTTCAATGCGCTGTTGTAACCAAAGACGTTCTTGTAGATCAGCTACGTACATGTATTCAAAACCAAGACTGCCACAATAAATGGTGCGTAAGGTTTGTAAAATATCGCTTAGGCTACTGGTTGGCGAACCCATTAATGCTGGCGCACGAAACTGGAGCTGTAGATCGGTCTCTGCTAGATGTTCAAAGCCAAGTTGCAGTTCCGGCACGGGTGGACGTTGTTCACCCAATGGATCCAATTTTGCGGCTAAGTGCCCGTAAGAACGATAATTATCAATTAAACGTTCAACACTAGCTTGCTTTCTTTCGAGTAATACATCACCACTGGTTACGGCAGCAGTTTTTGGCTGTTGCGCTAATTGAAGAAACTGCTGGCGAATGGTTTCATGTGAAATTTCTTGATCGGAACCATTCACTTTGGGTAGTGATTGAAAATAATTACGCCATTCATCAGGTAAAGCTGGAGAGTTTTTTAGAAAAAGCTCATAAAGCTCTTCAATATAATCCGCATTGCCGGCCGAAAGATACGACGTGGAGCGTAATGTTTTCATATCGGATGTTTGCATGAGTATCTCAAAAATATTTCAATGCCGTAAAATTATTGTCTTGTTAAAAAAGCTGGATAGCCAGTGGGGAGCTAGTTTGAAGACCGTAGAATACAGGGATGTATTCTCCGATCGCAGGATGCAGTTTTGTCTGAAAAACAGCTCCCCACTAGCTATCCAGCTTTTTTAACAAGGCAATGTTAACCTTATGCTGCTTTAGCAACTAATTCGCGTCGTAACTCCCCAATTGCCTTAGCAGGATTTAACCCTTTAGGGCAAACATCCGTACAATTCATAATAGTACGACAGCGATACATACTATAAGCATCTTGCAATTGTGCCAAACGCTCCACAGTTTTGGTATCACGTGTATCGGCGACAAAGCGTTGTTCCCATAATAAAGCAGCGGGCCCCATAAATTTCTCAGGATTCCACCAATAAGATGGGCAAGCGCTGGAACAACAAGCACATAAAATACATTCATATAAGCCATCGAGCTTAGCTCGATCAGCCGGTGATTGCAGCCGTTCTTTAGCAGGCGGCAACTCATCATTTTGTAGATACGGTTTCCCTTTTTCGTATTGGCGGTAAAATTCCGTCAAATCAACGATTAAATCACGAATCACTGGGAAACCAGGCAAAGGATATAATACAACTTTTTCTGGCAGTGAAGCTAGCTGGGTGATAC
>JBAUEV010000264.1:0-2885 GCA_049678805.1 Gammaproteobacteria bacterium | reverse complement strand
CACTAAAACCCCGTCTTGAACATCAACACCCTCCCAAAAACTTCCCGTACCCAGCAATACTACATTGCGTTGGTGTTGAAACTCAGCAAGTAATTTTGCTTTCGGCATTGTGCCTTGTACCAATAACGGAAAATCAAGCTGCACTGCCAACTGTTCTGCAGCAATTTTTAAAGCGCGGTGACTAGTGAATAAAAAAAATGTACGTCCTCGTGCGGCTTGAATAACAGGTATCGCAGACTCTATCACCCGTTGAGTGTGGTATTCATCATCCGGTGCAGGTAAACCCTGGGGAACATACAGTAAACTTTGTTGGGCATAATCAAAAGGACTTGGTAATTTCAGAGTCTTGGCCTGCTCTAGTCCTAAGTTTTGCACAAAATGGGAAAAATCTTCGCCTAAGGCCAATGTGGCAGAGGTAAAAACCCATGCTCCAGGGCGTTCACGCAAGGTGTCACGAAATTGGTTAGCGACCATTAACGGAGTTAAGTGAATGCTGAAAGATTGGGTATGGGTTTGATACCAATGCACCTGCTGTTCTACAGTTACTTCCGTTATTTGGGTGAACTTTTGTTGCAGTGCTAAACTTCGTTTCCAACAGTTTTCTAAGCCTTTACTACGCCCACTGGACAACTCAAGTTGTGTTTGCAAATGATGCAAATGTTCTTTGACGTTACTAATGGCTTTTTGTAATTCACGTTTATGCACAATATACGCCCAAACACCTTTATGTTCGCGCCCCAAGGCGTTGTGCATTTTAACCAAGGCTTGCTGTAAAGCAAGTGCAGTAGCGTCCAAAGCTTGCAGATCAATAGCTTCTCCAGCCTGTTCGGCAATGGCATCGCGTGTCAGAGCGAGTAATTGACGACTACTGAATGACTCTCCTAAAAAATGAGTGGCAGTTTCAATCAGTTGATGCGCTTCATCAAAGATCACCGCTTGTGCCCCTGGTAATAATTCACCAAAGCCATTATCACGCAAGACAAGATCGGCAAAAAATAAATGATGATTTACCACCAATAGATCCGCTTCTTGTGCTAAGCGGCGTGCTTTAACCAAAAAACATTCTTTATAACTTGGGCAGTCTTGCCCCAAACAATTATCCACGGTGCTGGTGATATACGGCCAAATAGCAGAATCTTCAGGAATGACAGCCAACTCGGCAATATCTCCCGTTTGGGTTTGACCTGCCCATTGTTTTGCTAACGACCATTCCCGTGCAAGTGGTTTGGCACTCCAAAAACCTGCTTGGGCATACGTATTTAAACGTTGCAAGCACAAGTAATTGGCTCGTCCCTTAAGCAAGGCCGTTTTTAAACGGCTTTGCAAGGCCTTGCGGATGAAGGGCAAATCACGTTCAAAAAGTTGGTCTTGTAGATTTTTAGTGCCAGTAGAAATGATGATTTTTTGTTTGGCTAAAAGCGCGGGGATGAGGTAGGCAAACGTTTTACCCGTGCCGGTTCCTGCTTCCACAACTAATATTTCACTTTTGGCAAGCGCTTGCTCGACTGCCGCAGCCATTGCCAATTGGGATGGGCGTGGTGAAAAATTTTTAAGTGATGCTGCTAACAAGCCATTAATGTCTAAATCCAGCGTTGTCGTGGCTGGCTCATTCATGGATGCTCTGAATGGTTATGTTCACCTGGGTTAATTGCGCATAACCGCTACTACTAACATCACGGTAAGTAAACCCATGTTCCCAGAAAGGTATAGCGTTAAAAATCAAAGAACCTTTGCTTTTGGAAATGTCATACCGGCTAGGGTCTAAATAAAGAATTTTGTTTTGGTAACAAGCATCAAGATTAATCGCTCGCCCTTGATTGGCTTGAACAGATACCCGTTTGCAATGACCATTGCGAATAATAAAAGACACTGGCCGATAGTCTTGTGCATCAGTGAAAGGTGGCATCATGATTTTTCCACCTTGGATATTGACGCTTATGGTGTTGGTGTTATCACCACGGGTGGACGAAGCAATTTGCGTAGTAGGCTCTTGGTGAGTTTTATGAATTTTTCGATAATTTTGCAGGATTTCATTACGTTGAGCTTTGCTGTAGCTTTTCCACTCTGCATCAGAGATACCTAACGTGTTAGGAGAAGTAGCACATCCCCCGAGTAATAATAAAACCACAAAGAACCACAACTTTTTCATAGGAGTACAACACAATAAAATTATTAAATCTGTATAAATATCGAACGTTAAAAAATCATCTTTGCTGTAAAATAAAAATTACATCCTTCGTTGATAAGGAAAACGATTATTTCTTTCCCCTATACGGGGAGGATTAAATAACTCTTATTTCCTCCCCCTTGCAGGGGGAGGGAATTATTCTAGAAATTTACCTTCTTACGAACAAAACTAATCCTGTGGCGCGCTGCTGCTATTGTTAGTACCGCTATTATCAGTTGGTGTAGCAGGATTAGCAGATTGATCTGAGGGTTGTGGTGGCGGTGGTGTAGCCGTTCCCATATCTGAAGATCCACCTGTTGCGTTTTGGTCAGCAGGATTTTGTGGAGGCTGAGCTGGCATTGGCTGCTGTTGCTGATCGCTAGGCGCTGGTTGCGTGCCAGGCTGAGTAGCTTGCGGCTGAGTCATGCCACCTTGATTAGCACTAGTAGGATCTGACGTTGGTGCTGTAGCTGTCGAGTTTGTCTGCTGATCCGGGGTTGCTGCTGAAGTAGACGAATTTTGGGTATCGCTTGTTGTGCTCGTGGCGGTTTGCGGGGCGGCACTTGTTTGACCAGAATTTTGGTCCCCTTGTCTGCAGGCTACCAAACTCAAAGCACTTATTGTTAAAATAAAAAACAACTTATTTCTCATAGCTCATTCCTTCCCATATTAGTTACAAATTAAATTATTAACATTTGACCTATTTTCAGGATCATTC
>JBAUEV010000263.1:0-2788 GCA_049678805.1 Gammaproteobacteria bacterium | reverse complement strand
TTGCTGGATACCGCGGACAAGCCGCGGTACGTAGGCGGTAAGAAACCGCGGTACGTAGGCGGTAAGAAACCGCAGTACGTAGGCGGTAAGAAGCGAGCGGTACGTAGGCTCAAGGATTAAGCACTCCCAAATTCTCCAACGCAATAATGTCTGCAATTTCATTGGTTGGGCGGTTTTCATGCTGCGCGCGAGCAAACATGGCCATCAATATGTTGTAAATATTATAGATTTGCTGCGTGGCTTTTTGGTTATCGCCATGATCGTAAAGCGCTGCAACGTGAATCAATCCCCCCGAGTTAATCACAAAATCCGGTGCATAAAGAATACCGCGTTCATACAGCAATGCGCCATAGCGAGGATGAGCAAGCTGATTGTTCGCCGAGCCCGCAACAATTGAAGTTTGTAACTGCTGAATCGTTTTCAAATTCAATATAGCACCCAAAGCACAGGGCGAAAAAACGTCGCAAGGTATTTTATAAATATCTTCTGGTGTGACAGGTGTAACCCCCAGCTCGTTTACACAACGCTGTAACAATTCCGAATTAATGTCGGTCATAGTAATGCGTACGTCTTGCGCATGCAACTCTTTGGCAAGGTGATAACCAACATGCCCTGCACCTTGGATGGCAATGTGCAGGCCGCGCAAGTTATCTCGTCCTAACTTAAACTGCACCGCAGCTTCAATGCCGCGTTGTACTCCGATAGCAGTGTAAAGTGATGGGTCACCATCACCAAAGACTTGCGTAGTGCAAGTTACATAAGAAGTTTGGCGGGCGATAATATCCATATCTGTTGTGGTCGTACCACTATCCACAGCAGTGATATAACGCCCTCCAAGTTCTTGGACAAATTGGCCAAAGCTGCTAAATAAGGCTTCACGGTCTTTGATATTGCGTGGTTTGATAATGACCGCTTTGGCACCGCCATGAGGCAGTTGGCTAACTGCTGCTTTAAGGCTCATCATGTACCCTAGACGCAAAGCATCCACAACGGCATCTTCGCTCGAATCATAATGAACCAAACGACATCCGCCTATTGCTGGCCCACGTTGAGTACTATGAATGGCAATGATGGCGTACAATTGGGTTTTGGCGTCGAGTTTAATATGCAGGTCGCCAAATCCTAAGCGCTGCGCATACCGCAATAATTTGTCATAAGTCGTTTTAGAGGAATTAGGCACGATTTTCACCTTCCTTGTGTGGTATAAATAATACTTCTAGCAGCATCTCACTGAAACGTGAGTCTAATATTATAGTTTGCAGGATAGCATAATGCTAACCAAGACTTTGAATTTAGCTCCCGTCATTGCACACCGTGGCGCCTCGGCATATGCGCCGGAAAATACCTTGGTTGCAATGCGTAAAGCGCAGCAATTAGGTGCTCAATGGGTAGAATTTGATGTGATGCTAACAGCTGACGCTGAAGCAATTGTTATTCATGACCTTACTTTAAACCGTACTACGAATGATCGTGGTCGTGTGGCTGATACGACTTATAGCAAAATTGCTCAATTGGATGCAGGAAGTTGGTTTGCGCCGGAATTTCGCAATGAGCGGATTCCAACGTTGGTTGAATTATTAGCTTGTTTACGGGAATTAGGTTTGCATATCAATATGGAAATTAAACCTGTACCAGGCCAAGAATTGGCAACAACACGTAAAGCATTGCAAATTCTGGAACAACACTGGCCGTGTGATAAATCACCCCCCTTGATTTCCAGTGGTTCGTTATTATGTTTGCGTGAAGTGCGACGTTTGCATGCTGAGTTATTGTTAGGCGTTATTGCCGATCGTTGGCCTAGAAATTGGCAAGCGGTTTCTGAAGAATTAGAATGTATTTCCTGGCATTTTAATCATAAGATATTAAATCCTGAGCGCGTGGCGCAAATTCAACAAGCGGGAAAGTTAGTATTAGCTTACACTGTTAACGAGGCGGAGCGGGCATTAGAATTGTTTCGATGGGGTGTCGCGGCAGTGTTTACCAATTATCCGGATGTGATTTTAAAAGCGCTCATTGTTTCCTCCCACTGCAAGGAAAAGCGAATACAGCGATAATAGGGTGGATAAAATTTTTGTCGTGTAGCAGGGAATAGTTTGTTTCTTTAAGGTGGATAACAATATGGTATGGATATGGATTTTATTAGGTATTGTCATTGTTAGTACGTTAGCGTATCACCGCGCGACATTAAAAAGCTGGATAATAGGATTATTTATTTATTTGTTCCTTATTTCCTGGTTTAACCCAGGGAGTTGGATAACACTCATTATTCTTTGGTTATTGTTCATTATTATTTTTGTTCCTTTGGCCATTTTGCCGTTAAGACGGCGCTGGATTTCCAAACCAATACTGCGTTTTTTTCGCAATCAAATGCCATCTCTATCTCGTACCGAGCGTGAAGCGCTGGAAGCAGGTACTGTTGGTTGGGATGGTGAATTATTTAGCGGTATGCCAAATTGGGCTGTTTTTCAAGCCTATGCGATGCCGCGTTTGAGTGCTGAAGAACAAGCGTTTTTAGATGGGCCCGTCGAAAATTTATGTAGCATGATTAATGATTGGGATATCACCCATAACCGCGCCGACTTGCCACCTGAGTTATGGAAATACATTCGCGAACAAGGATTTTGGGGAATGATTATTCCTAAACAATATGGTGGTAAAGAATTTTCTCCTTTGGCACATTCAGCTACAATTTTAAAAATTGCATCATGCAGCATCACCGTAGCAACGACAGTGCAAGTGCCTAATTCATTAGGCCCTGCGGAATTATTACTCCATTATGGAACAGAAC
>JBAUEV010000262.1:0-3221 GCA_049678805.1 Gammaproteobacteria bacterium | reverse complement strand
AGATAACCCATATTACGATTGGGAAACAAGAGAACATGCGACTAATCCACGTCTTGTAGAAAGAATTTTGCGGATAGCAAAGGAACATGGACGCCAACCAGCTACTCCAGAGGAGGCAAGAAAAATAATAGGACTCACCCATCCTCCGCTTAGAACATTACTCTGAGCAACCCAAAAAGGTTTCAAAATGTCTAGCAAAAGATATCCTGCAACTGATTTGCAAAAAGGTCTCTTGTTTGAAAGTTCTGTTAGCAAATTAAAATCAGCTTATATTGTACAGCGTATTTTTACGTTACATGAGTTAATTAATGAGAATCTGTTATTGAAATCTTGGGAAACCATTATCAATCGCTATGAAGGATTAAGAGGATTTTTCACGCAAGATTTTACAGAAATTTTCATTATAGATCATATTGAATGCCCTGTGTTCAAATATGATTTTTCGAAGGATACAAAAAAAGAATCGCTAGCCAAAAAGGTTATTCACCAGGACTCTCAAAAAAGATTTGAATTCACTGAACCGCCCTTAATGCGATTTACTTTGATAAAAGTAAAATCAAATAAATATTATTTCATTTGGAGTTATCATCATGTTCTAATGAGTGGTCCGGCCGCACTTAAGGTGATAAAAGAAGCTTTTGGAGTATACGACTCAAAAATAAATCATAAGGATTTTAAGTTAGAGCCGGCGTCATCTTATTCTGAACAACTTTCATTAATCAAGCATTTAGAGCATAAGAACGCTGAGCGATATTGGCAAGCATTACTATCTGGATACGAAGGAGAAAGCTCATTTATTTCATATAAAGCAAATAAGAAGATTAATGAAAGCCTGGCAAGCAGACAGGGTATTGTTCAGTTTTATATTACTGACGCATTATATAAAAAAATTAAAAGGGCATCAAAAGTAAATGAGTTGTCTGAAAGTACATTTATATATGCAGCTTGGGCAATTTTGATATCGTGTTATCTTGGCACAACAGATATTATTTTTGGTGCTGTACGTATTTTTCCAGATATTTTTAAGAGTCACATTGGGTTATTAATGAACACTTTGCCTATTCGGGTGAAAATGAATGCTGAATGTTCAGTAATTGATTTTCTTAGAAATATTAGAAAGCAATATGAAGCGATTCGTGATTATATAGTTACGCCATTAAGTAAATTAAAGGGATCATGTGGTATTGCTGGAGATAGGTCTGTCTTTGAAACAGTGGTGGATTTTAAACCAGTATCTTTAAACCAGCAATTAAAAATGTTGGGAAAACAGTGGCTAAATCGAGAACTGAATCAGATTATTGATACTAATTACGCATTGCTGCTAGAGGTGTCAGGTGAAAAAAATAGATTTTTAGTTGAAATAATGTTTGATTACTTGCTTTTTAATGAAGAATTTATAAAACAGATGGGCACTTGTTTTAAAACAATATTAGATAATATTTGTTCTTTTCCAAATAAAAAATTGCGGGATGTAAATATATTAACCAATGTGCAAAGAAAACAATTGCTATTTATTTGGAATCGTACCGAAAAAATCACTTTAAAAGATAAAACTGCCTGCAAATTATTTGAAAATCAAGTATGGAAAACCCCAAATAAGGTTGCAGTCATTGATGAAGAGCAAAAGTTGACTTACCAAGAACTTAATAAAAAGGCTAATCAACTGGCGTACTATATAAGAAAGCGCTACAAATTACATACCGGGAATACATTACAGCCCAATACTTTGATTGCCTTATGTTTAGATAGAAGTTGCGAAATGATTGTGGCGATTTTAGCAATTTTGAAATCGGGCGGGACTTATGTACCAATAGACCCTCATTATCCAGAAGAACGTATTCGATTTATATTGAAAGATACAAACTCTCAGATATTATTAACTCAAGCGCATTTAAAAAGTAGATTGAAGTTGAGTTTTTATAAGGTAGAAATTATTACTTTGGATGATAAAGAAACTTATCAATCTTTTGAGAAAAAATCGACAGGTAATCTGAAATCTATTAATCATTCAGATGATTTGATGTATGTAATTTATACCTCAGGAACAACTGGAAAACCCAAAGGGGTCATGATTGAACATAGAAATGTAGTTAATTTTATAGGTGCGTGTTCAAATCTATTTAAATTAAAAAAAGACGTTCAAAAAAACTTTATTCAGTTTTCTACGGTTATATTTGACGCCTCAGTTTTTGATATTTTTTTTAGTTTGTCTTATGGTCATAAGTTGCACATCATTCCTGAAGCTAAAAGACGAGATAGAGAAGAAATAAATAATTTTCTTATAAAAAATAATATACAAGTAGGGTTTTTTTCTACGGCCTTACTGAAGGCGACTGATCTTAATTTGAGCGGTTTAGAAGTTTTAATTATTGGCGGTGATACAGCAGATGAAAGCCTCTTAAATAAATATTATAAAAAAAATATTACAGTGTTCAATGGCTATGGTCCGACAGAAGGAACAGTTTTTACGAGCCTTAATAAATATACTCACAACGGTTCAGCCAATATAGGTAAAGCATTATCCAATGTTAAGTTATATGTTCTTGACTTGAATCATAATCCAGTTCCTGTGGGCGTGGTAGGCGAACTCTATATTGGTGGGGCTGGTTTAGCGCGAGGTTATCTAAATCAACCTGAATTAACAAAAGAACGCTTTATTGATAATCCATTTGCGACGGAAAAGGACAAGGGAAAAGGTTATACACGGTTTTATAAAACGGGTGATTTGGTGTGTTGGCTGCCCAATGGCGATATTGAATATCGAGGTCGCAATGATTTGCAAGTAAAGATTCGTGGATTTCGAGTAGAGCCGGGCGAAATAGAAAGTACCTTATCTAAACTGGCAGGGATAAAGCAAGTTGTGGTTCAGGTTAGAAACAGGCCACTAGAATCAGGAAATGAGCGATATCTTGTGGCGTATTATGTAACTGAAAAATTAATACCTGTCGCCCAAGATGAAGTAATTGCTTATTTAAGCAAACAATTGCCTGATTATATGATACCGAGCTTTTTTGTGGAATTGGATGAATTGCCATTGACGATCGGTGGAAAATTAGACCGAAATGCTTTGCCACCACCTAAAATAATTGATGGATCAGGTTATGTTGCTCCAAGAACGGATTTAGAATGGCAGCTTTGCAGAATTTGGGAGGAAGTGTTGGGAGTAGACCGAGTTGGTATTACGGATGATTTTTTTAGAATGGGTGGAAATTCTATTCTTC
>JBAUEV010000261.1:0-3184 GCA_049678805.1 Gammaproteobacteria bacterium | reverse complement strand
GACTAAATGTGCCCAATGAGCTTGCTGAGTTTTGCTTTGAATTTTAGCTTCTTGTGCGACTAAAGGGGCACAGATTACAATATCACCCAATAAATCATTTTTTATTGCAGCAAGAATATTGTCAGGAATATTGTAAGGAAACGACAACACATTGGTAGGCCCTGATTTGTGGCGATATTGCTGATTCAGGGTGGCGCTTTCTGCCTCGTCTACAATACGCAGGTTAATTTCTTTTTTATCGCTAGATTCAGCTAAGGCGGCATTAACCCAGCGCTGAAACTCACGATGATGCGGTATTTGTGGAAAATTAGAAGCAATTTGTAAATGCAAACAATGGGTACTCATTTGGATTCGTATTTATTATAAGCCTGGACAATTTTTTGAACCAATGGATGACGCACCACATCTTGCGCTTGGAAGAAAGTAAAACGGATTTCTTCAATATCTTTTAACACTTCAATGGCATGGCGTAATCCAGATTCTATATTTTTTGGCAAATCCGTTTGCGTCATATCACCGGTAATAACTGCTTTAGAACCGAAACCAATACGGGTCAAAAACATTTTCATTTGTTCGCGAGTGGTATTTTGCGCTTCATCCAGAATGATAAACGCTTCGTTCAAAGTACGACCACGCATATAAGCCAAAGGTGCCACCTCGATCACATTATGTTCCAGGTAATGCGTTACTCGTTCTACGCCTACCATTTCAAATAAGGCATCATAGAGCGGGCGTAAATAAGGATGAACTTTTTGTTCCATATCACCGGGTAGAAATCCCAGTTTTTCTCCCGCTTCTACCGCCGGGCGGACTAACATAATGCGACGCACATGTTCTTTTTCGAGTGCGGCAACCGCACAAGCGACGGCAAGATAAGTTTTGCCAGTACCTGATGGTCCAACACCGAAGTTAACATCATGGGTAAAAATATCTTTGAGGTAATAATATTGGTTTAGGCTGCGCGGTTTAATGACTGTGGATCGCGTTTGGACGATGGCATCGGTAAAATCAACGGGGGGTTCGGCTGCGGGGGTTGCGGTGATGTCTTGCAGCAGTGCTTTAACCCGTTGCATGGTTACGTTATTGGGGATGTGGGTTTCCTGATAGAGCTGTTCCAATACTTCATTAGCCTTTTGTACGGAGGGTTCGCTACCAATGATGTTAAAATTATTACCACGGTGGTTAATTTCTACGCCCAGATAGCTTTCAATCTGGCGTAGGTTTTCGTCAAACTGGCCGCATAAATCGGCCAGCCGCCGATTATCAACGGGTGCGAGACTTAAATTACCGAGATAGTGAGGTTTAAGCAATTTTGCAATAACCTTTGTGGTTTACCTAAGGTAAGGATAGCACAATTAAACGTCTATTTTACACCTGTTTGCTGTACCAACGCCCGGCCTCTTGCTGGGCTCAAGTTTGCCGACACGCTGTGAATACGTCGGGGTTGTTGCATATTTTCTTATTTTTGGAATGCCGTATGGGTGTCGTTTTCAGACAAAACTGCATCCTGCGGTCGGAGAATACATCCCTGTATTCTCCGGTCTTCCAATGACACCCACACGACATTCTTACCTAACGACTTTAATTTATAAGAAACATGCAACAACGCCGAATACGTCCTTGTACGCTCGACGATTTCATCCCTGAAAGCAACGGTCGGCAAACTTGAGCCCAGCAAGAGGCCATAGTAGAGGTTTTTTGTGAGAAATTTTTTCATGTATAAGCCTTGAGTTCACCACGTAAGGTATTTGCTGATACACCGGTAATTTTAATGTCTAGTAATTGACCGATTAAGTCGGGGGAGCCTTGGAAGTTCACAACGCGATTGTTTTCGGTGCGGCCAAATAGTTCGCTAGAATTTTTCTTAGAAACGCCTGCAACCAGGATGTTTTGCATTGTACCAACCATCGCTTGGCTAATTTCAGCCGCTTTTAGGTTAATGCGTTGCTGCAAAAGGGCTAGTCGGAGTTTTTTGGTTTCGGGTGGCACATCATCCGACAACTGGGCGGCCGGTGTCCCGGGGCGGGGGCTATAAATAAAACTAAACGACTGATCGAAGCCAATGTCATGAATCAAGTTCATTGTGGCTTGAAAATCAGCTTCGGTCTCGCCTGGATAACCAATAATAAAATCGGATGAAATGCTAATATCCGGTCGGACTTGCCGCAGTTTGCGGATTTTAGCTTTGTATTCCAACGCCGTATAGCCACGCTTCATCGCGGCAAGAATGCGATCAGAGCCGCTTTGTACTGGTAAATGGAGATGATTGACTAGCTTCGATTCTTCGGCAAAAGCCGTGATTAAGCTTTCTGAAAAAGCGGCTGGATGGGAGGTGGTAAAACGAATGCGTTCAATGCCTGTAATTGCTGCCACATAATGTATCAATAGGGCTAAATCTGCGATTTCGCCTGTATGCATTAAACCACGATAATCGTTGACATTTTGTCCTAGCAGCGTTACCTCTTTAACGCCTTGCTCTGTCAAAGCAACAATTTCAGCCAATACATCATCAAACGGGCGGCTGATTTCTTCACCACGTGTATAAGGCACTACGCAAAAACTGCAATATTTGCTGCATCCTTCCATAATGGAAACAAAGGCAGTAGGCCCATCTGCGCGGGGTTCAGGTAGGCGATCGAATTTTTCGATTTCCGGAAATGAAATGTCTACCACGGGCGTACCGGTTTTAAAAAAAGTGTTTAGCATTTGGGGCAAGCGATGCAAGGTTTGTGGACCAAACACTAAATTTACATAGGGTGCACGGCGCACAATCGCGTCCCCTTCTTGGCTGGCAACGCAACCAGCCAGACCAATCACCATATCCGGTTTATTTTTTTTTAATTCACGCAAACGACCTAGATCAGAAAATGCTTTTTCTGAAGCTTTTTCACGTACCGCACAGGTGTTTAGAATGGCTAAATCAGCCTCTTCAGGATGCTCGGTTCTGTGATAGGATTGCTGCAAGATATCTGCCATTTTATTGGAATCGTATTCATTCATCTGACAGCCGTAGGTTTTGATGAAAAGCTTCTTAATGAGGGGAGCTGTGGGTAAAGTTTTGTCATTCATAAGGTAAAATCAAGTGCTGTTGCATGATAATAATTAATTATGAGTGTTATAACAAAAATATATTTCAATTATCAACTATTTTTTCAGTATCATTTTGGTACGATTTCTTAATGAA
>JBAUEV010000260.1:0-6268 GCA_049678805.1 Gammaproteobacteria bacterium | reverse complement strand
CTATAGTGGTTGTTGGCAATAATGGCAATTGTAAAACTGCTTGTTGTACTTTCGCTCGTTGTTGATAAGGACTTTGGCGTTTGGCGAAATCCACAGTCAATCCGGCAATTCGATTTTGTACTGCAGGATTATGAATTACAGGAGATTTGTTGCGTGAATTAATGGCTGCTTGGTTCTCAGCTAACTGTGTAGAAATGGATTGTTCACCCTGTTTTAAGGCTTTAGTTAATAAAGCAACTTCAGATATTTTTTGTTTAGCAAAAGCTAACCAACTTTTTATTTCCTCATCTAATTTTTTTTCTTTTTCCAAATCGACAGGTACATGCAGTAAAGAACAACTGCTTGCAAGCCATAGCCTTTCGGAAATCTTTGTTTGAGAGTTTTTTAAAACATTTAATGTAGCTTTAAGATTGATACGCCAAATATTTCTACCATTAACGATTCCTAAAGAAAGAATTTTGTCGCTGGGCAATTGTGATAGAACAATCTCTAATTGTTCGGGTGCAGAGCATAAATCAATATGCAGGCCATGAACGGGTAACTGGCATGCAAGCGATAAATTGTCGTCTAAACTTCCAAAATAAGTGGTTAGCAAGCATTTTAAGGTATTGAAATTAAGTTGCTGATAGAGAGAAACAAAAGCATTTTTCCATGTTTGTGGCAAATCTAATACCAAAATGGGTTCATCAATTTGTACCCAGGTAATACCTTGTTGTTTTAACTTGGCGAATATTTGGTTATAGATAGGCAAAAGCTTAGGAATGAGGGTTAATTTATCAAATTCTGTGCCCTTGGTTTTTCCCAGCCAAAGAAAGGTCAAGGGTCCTAATAGGACGGGTTTTGCTTGATAGCCAAGCTTAAGTGCACGTTCGACGCTGGCAAATAATGTATGGGTTGCAAGATGGAAATCTTGGTTTTCTGTGAATTCAGGAACTATATAGTGATAGTTGGTATTAAACCATTTTGTCATTTCGCACGCGGCTACTTCTTTAACGTTAGGCGCCCGCCCACGGGCCATGCAAAATATTGTATCGAGATCAACCAAATTATGATTTTCCCCAAATCGTTTTGGAATAACGCCAAGCATTGCGGTAGTGTCTAACACATGGTCATACCAGGAAAAATCGCCGACAGTAATAAAATCAAGGCCAGCTTCTGCCTGAATTTTCCAATTTTCTTCTTGAAGTTTTTGTCCAATATTGTCGAGTTCAATAGGCGTTAATTCTCCGCGCCAATAGGCTTCAACCGCTTTTTTGGCTTCGCGATTGCTTCCAATGCGAGGTAAACCGAGGATGTGTGATGTTGTCATAATAATAATCTCCTTTAAATTAAGTATTGTTGGCTCAATACTTAACATATGACTGTCAATTAGATTGAGAAAAATAAGTATAAAAATTTTTTAAATTTAGAATGCCCTGTCTTAAGTGGCTTGTTATGAACATACTGCCTTCAAGACAGGCAAAGCATTCGAATAGCAGAATGTGAATATAAAATCAAAGGATGGTAACAGAAAAAGTAAATTTTCTTCATTAAAATTGCCCTTTATTTACATTAAATAAGGGGCTAAAGCCATATAAGTTACTCGATAACGCTTTAGCCGGATTTATATAAGCGCCCGCAAGCTGTTTGCTCAAATCGGCGCTTAAAATTATTTTATATCAACAGAAATTGAATAACAAGCGCTTGTATTGGACCAGTACATACTGCACTGTTGAGGATGATTTACCATAACGCATTGAGCTAGGTTTCAATGCCAATATAAATATCTAATATGGCATCATTAGGATTATTTGCGCGTTGATCGTAGACTTCAAAATCAGTTTGATAATTTCGGTGTCCACCGAGTTGTACGTTCGACATTTGCCAGATTTGCTGCCAGGCTTGAATAACTACGGTAGGTATTTTACCCGATTCAGTAGTGAATTTTTGATATTTTCCGGCAGGAATTGTTGCAGTTTCAAATCCTTGAGGAATATTGGCGATGGAAGATACTTCTTCACCAATGAAATAAGTGTAATCCCCATGTTCGTTGCTTGCATAATCAGTATAAGCAGAAAAAGTTACGCCAGGATTTTTGCGATGAGGAATTTGTTCAGCAATACGCTCTTGCCAATAGTGTTGTACGAGTTTTATTATTTTTGCAGTTTCAGGTTGGGATTCATCGACATTATTAGTGCGGATGGTTAATCCAATTAATTGCGTGATGGGCTGGGTAACAATTGTTTTTTGCATGGGTTCTTACTCAATGTGGTTTAAGTTAAGTGCGTTTGCGGAGCCTTCATGCCACTGCTGTTTTAGTGGCTGCTGTCAGTGGAATATCAAGCGTTGTAGGAAGAGCAGGGTTTAATGATGCAGGTTGGGCGGGAATACCTTGCCAGGCAGTTCCGGCTGGTAACGTTTCACCTTTCATGAGTAACGACAAACTCGCTAAAGAAGAGCCTTGTTCCATCGTCGTACCAAACAATATGACAGCCATATCCCCCACTGTGCAATTATTTCCGATTTTCAGATGCGCCATTTTCATAATACGATCTTCAAATAAATGTGTTTGAATCGTCGCGTCAGCATTCAAGCTGACATTATCACCGATGGTTACTAAATCAAATTCGGTAAAATCAGTCGTATTGATGAAATTATATTTACCTATTTTTACGCCGAATAATCTTAAAAACAACGCAATAAAAGGTGTACCTAATAAACTTTCTAGCAGTTGTTTTACTGCAATGCTTTCGTAGAGGCCAGTAATTAATTCGCTACCCCAGACAAACAAACTCCATGCAGGTTTCACGGCGTCTTGATATTGTCCCATTAATATCCATTTTAATAATGTAACAATGCCGACAGCACCTAACGAAATGGCTAAATCCGCCAGTGAAAACAAAGCGAGTAATGACCACAATGAAGTATGTTTATGCAAAATAGCTATCGTTGCAAATAACGACGCAATTATCGAAAAAGTAAAAGTTGCAGGTAAAGTTACTCGAAAATAATCAACAAATATCCGCTGAAGATAAAGGTCCCAGGTAGGTCTAAAGGTTTGTTTTTCGGCAAAACCGGTGAAAATTTCACGGTGTGGTAAAAAAACTGCTGGTGAACCTAACCAAGAGGTGCCCGGCATTTTGGCAGCATCACCCGCTGGTGGTACTGATAAGCAACCAATTAAGCAGCCATCACCCAGGTCAGTGCCATTTGGTAAGAGCGCACTATTGCCAACAAAAGTGCGTTTACCAATACGATTAGCAGCAAAACTAGCATAACCAGCATAAATTCTTGGTGCGCCAATAAAAACATTATCCGCAATGAAACTGTCATCTTCAAGGGTAAGAATATCAGGAACAATATGAGTAACTGTAGAAATTTCGGTATGTTTTCCTACTTTAGCTCCTAATAAACGAAACCAAGTTGCTGTATAAATCGTGCCATACAGTGTGGCTAGAAATTCTAAGCTTAGATTCATTAAATGATTAACTAACCATTTGCGTACGTAATAACCGCTTTGCAAGGGATAACAACCTGGTTCAGCTCTCCCTAATAATATTTTTTTCGCTAGGGCGATTTCTAAACAAAGTAGTACTACGTAGATAAATGCAGCCACTGGAGTAATGAAAATGGCATGAAGCAAGCTATATTTTCGCAGCACATAGTCAATCATCAAAATGCCAGGTGCTAAAGCTATTGCGTAGATAAGTAATACCATGATTAACGAGAGATAGTGTAAAAAAATGAAATAGGGTTCTGTTAACCAACTAAGCATCTTGGATTTAGTTTTTGCCATAATAGTAGGTATTACTGGCAGCTGAACTTCACCAGGACGTGCTGGAGAACCATGAAAACTCGCACCTGCCGGGATAGTCGCTCCGGGTGGCAACATCGAAAGATCATCCAGTACCGCGCCGTCTTCTAAAGTGGTAAAAATACCCAGGGTGGAGTTGGCGCCAATGAAACAATTTTTGCCAACCGTGATCGGACCTATTTTTAACCAGCCATGCTCCACAGTGTAACCCGAGAGGACTGAACCGGCACCAATGCTGGAGTTATCGTCAACTTCCAACATGTCGCAAATGTCAATATGATCGGTGGCAATACAACAGTTTTTGCCAATTCTTGCCCCTAGCATTCGGCAATACAAATTCATTAAAGGTGAACCTGCGAGGGATTCCGTGGGTAAGAGTAACAATAATTGTTGGACTAACCACCAACGAAAATAATACCAACCCCATAAACGATAGTTACCCGGTTTAATGCGGCCAATAATAAGCCATTTGGCGAGCACAACAAATAAAAACAGTGATGGGTGCACCAGCAAGACAATGGCTAATACAATGGTAAAAAATTCAAGTGAAAAAATGGGTAAATGCCAAGCGAAGTAAGTAATAGATAAAAAAAGTAGCAGGAATTGTGCTGAAGAAACCGTATTGACCAGATAACAACCAATGGCTTGGGCAGCGCCGCATAACCAATAATTCAGCAGCGATTTATTAAAAAATTTATTTTGAAATTCCTGAAGTGTTTCTTGAAGTGTTTCTTTATAAGAAGAAGCAGTTTCTTGTGTTGCTTGTTTTGCACACATACCAGCAAGTTGCTCAATGGTAGGATTATGATATAAATCTAAAATTGAAATTTGTCGCATGGTAGGATTTTTACGCAGCTCAGAAACAATTTTTGCTGCAAACAAAGAATGCCCGCCTAAGTCATAAAAAAAATTATCTTTAATTGAGATCGGTTTGGTATTAAAAAAATGTTCCCATACTTCAGCTATTTGTTGCTCAAATTCTGTGCGTGGCGCGATGTGTGGTTTGTTGGAACGATGCTGTTCACCTTGTGGAGTTGGCAGTCGGTGACGGTCTACTTTCCCGCTGGGTAATTTGGGAATTTCATCAATAGTTTCAATGAAAGTAGGAATCATGTAATCAGGCAAACGAGTATGCAGTATTGCTATAATGTCGGCATCATTTATAGTAACTCCTTTTTTGGGGACTATATAAGCTACTAAAGTAGGTAAATTAGCCACCAACTCTTTGGCAGCCGCAACGGCATGTTGTACGCCAGGACATTCAAGTAAAGCAGTTTCAATTTCTGGAAGTTCAACCCTAAAACCACGTAATTTAATCTGCCCATCGGCTCTGCCCAAAAATTGCACATCACCTTCTGCCGTTAGACAGGCTAAAT
This sequence comes from Gammaproteobacteria bacterium, assembly GCA_049678805.1. Taxonomy (GTDB): domain Bacteria; phylum Pseudomonadota; class Gammaproteobacteria; genus JBAUEV01. The sequence goes on along the minus strand of JBAUEV010000260.1, from coordinate 1,099 downwards.
CGCCAGTACGGTAAAGTAAGGTCTTTTGGCTTTCGGAAAGTGTGCTGAATACAAACCGTTGTTCAGTTAAATCGGGGCGTTTAACATAGCTGCGGGCTAATCCCATACCGCCAATGTAAAGTTCTCCGGTAACTCCAACATCTACTGGACGCTGCTCGGCATCTAAAATGTAGATTTCGTAATTAGGAAGTGGTTTGCCAATGGTGATGGGCATGTTTGCTTTGCATTCGGTATAGGTGGCGACAACAGTGGTCTCGGTAGGTCCATAGGTATTGAAGATGCGACGTTGGGGCTTAAGCCAGCGATCTAATAGGTCTTGTTGTAAGGTTTCACCGCCGAAAATAAGCAAGCGTAGGGTAGGGATATCTTCTTCTACCAGCGAAAGCAAGGTAGGCACAGCTGATAAGACGGTTATTTTTTCCTGGTTCAAAAAAGTAGCTAAGGTAGCACCTGAACGTATGTCTTCATCGGTGGCTATTACTAAAGTGGCACCATTGTAAAAAGCCAGCCAAATTTCTTCTACTGAAGCGTCAAAAGCCAGTGAAAAGCCTTGATAAACGCGGTCATCAGGAGAAACTTGATAAATACTATTAGCCCCATGAACATAATTGCAGACACTGTGATGTTCTATTTGTACGCCTTTCGGATGACCAGTAGAACCAGAAGTGTAAATAATATAGCAAAGATCGTTGCTGGTAATGTTGATTTCATCAGGATTTAAGCGAGTAGTCGGTTGAACGGCAATAGCCGCTTGCTGATGTTCTAAAATCAGAACATCACAGGGTAAGGAGGCATGTAGACTTTCTAATGTTGGGCTGGTAATTAGCAAATCTGCTGCGCAGTCGTTTAAAATAAATTTTATTCGTTCCGAAGGATAGCCTGGATCAAGGGGTACATAGCAAGCACCCGTTTTTATGATGGCCAATAAAACAATAAATTCAGTAATAGAACGTTCGAGTAGAATAGCGACCGTGTTACCTTTACCTAAGCCTTTGGTTCTGAGGAAATGGGCAAACTGATTTGCTTGGGCGTCAAGCATCGCATAGGACATGGATTGCCCATTGCAATAGAGTGCTGTTTGATTAGGATAGGCTTCTAC
>JBAUEV010000259.1:0-3333 GCA_049678805.1 Gammaproteobacteria bacterium | reverse complement strand
GTATTAGGTTGTGCGCTAAGCGCAGATGAGATATTAACTTGATTGATGCCTTTGGATAATAACCACGTAATATAGGATCTGTCATAATCATTTCTATCCCAAGCATAATCAAATGGGGTGTTACCGTGTTGATCCGCCATATTAGCCTCTGCATCATATCGAAGTAAAAGCTCTATTATCTTTCTATTGCCATGGTTGACGGCTATATGTAATGGCGTTGTTACACAATCAATAGGAAGTTGTTTGGGATTGGCTCCCTCGCTTATCAATTGAGTAACTACTTCAATATTTTGATATTCAGTCGCTATGCAGAGTAAGTTTAAATTATTTTGTGTAACATCAAATAATTTAGCTTTGAAAGTAGTACGTTTTTTATCATCATTTTTATAACTATCATTAATCATTCCAAATATGGCTTTGAATAGTTCTATATTATTATTTTGAATGGCATAATAAATTAATTTGAAAATATGTGATGATACTTTTTCTATGTCTTCTTCATTGTCTAAAGTTTTTTGTCTTAAACATAATTCAATGTCTGCATAGTAGTAACCTGCAAGTACTCGTTCCATATTTTTGACTTCTTCTACAGAGAATTTCATTTTTGATAACGCATTTGTCTCTTCATCAGGGTCATAATTGCTTGGCGTATTTGATATATATTGAAAATCTATTGGCAGTTCTCTTCCTGCGTTTGCTAAATTTATGAAAAATTGGGATATATCAATAGGCTTTTTTGAAATAAATTCTAGCAACTTCGCTTCAAATTGTGATTTTGGACTATTTTTGGTTTTAAGGATTTGTGCTTGACTTGTTCCTTGAGCATTTTGCATGGCTAACAATCCGGCAATTGGAGAACCAAATGTTGCTTGCATATAGGATCGAATAGAGGTTATAAAGGTACGTGCTTTCTCGGGATTCGCCAATAATGAAGTGAGTTTTTCAACATCTATGCTGGATGCTAAATGTTCATGTAGATTATCGAATCTAAACTTGTCTCTGATTTTTTGAACTATGGAGGCATTTTCGTAGTGCTTAACGAATTTATTATAGAAATTTTTTATATCATCCGGGTTATCTGAAATTTTTTGGAACCATTCGTTCAGTTTTTGATTTTCGTCTAATATTTCAGGTGATTGTGCTATCTTTTTATGAGCAGCTTTATTTTTTTTTAAATGAGGGGTTTTCTTCTTTTCAATTGATTTAGCATAATAAGTAGTGAATGAATTTATAAACTCCCTATTCCCATCAGTTATTTGATCTTGAAAAAAGCTATCACTGATTACAAAATAAAGTACACCATCTAAACCTTCATGTTTATCAACAAAATTCGAAATACGGACCGCTAAAGTATCTCTATTTTCTTTATTTGTTAGTGGATCTCCTTGTAGCGCGATTGGCCATAATTCTTGAAGATATTCTTCCAACATAAATCCTTGCATACGTAAATTAAAATAGGTTGCTATGAATTCAGAAATTTGAGTTTTTGACAAATTACTAGAAGATAAAACTACATCAATACAATAGCATATTTGTTTGAAAAATTTTGGTAATTTTTCTAAAGTGGTATCTTTAAGTAACCAGTAAAAATAATGTAAAGTTATAAATGTTAAAAGAGTTTGAGATTCATTTGAGAGAGGGATGCTAGTATTAATACTATAATCTTCAGTGGATATATATAAATAAACATCATGAATAATAATTTGTATAGCTAGTTTGTAAAAATCATTCAAATTTTTAAAAAAAGCCTTTCCATCACTATCCAGACGAAGTTGCAAGCGCATTAGAGCAAGCAACAAAGGAGCCGGTGGTGCGTAGTCGTTACGCATAAAATCAGAGACTAAATCAAAACTATTATTATTAACAATATTTTTATAATGTACTGCAAGCAATAAAGAAATTGCAGCCGTAAAATCTTCACTATTCCAAACTTTTGCTAAGGCTAAAGCAAAATAATTCACATTTTCAGATAAAGGGCTATCCTTAATTAAATCAAGCAGATTTTCAGGGTTTAATAATGGTGATTCAGTAATAGCAAGCCATGCATAGTTAATAAAGTTGCGGCCAGCTTCATTCCATTGATCATTTTTAAGAGCTTCTTCTAATTCAATATTATTCGCATCTTTAATGATAAATGGAGCCTCATTTATTTTCTCTCCTTTGTCTGAAGTGTTCTTTCGTATAAGACAAATATCAGATATTTCATTTTTTATATGAGTAATAACCGAATCAGGTAAAAATTGAGAATTACTATTTGGTTTTGAGGCAAACATGTTAAGCATACTAAACAGTCCCTGTTTAATTTTATAACACTATGCAAACCACTTTAATCGTTGATTAGACTTCTTTTCAAACCTCGATAAACGAGCCAATCTCTATGAAAAAATTCGCTCGGAATCCTCATTGACTTCTGTGTCAACTCCGGTTCCTCACTCATTTTTTCTTCGACCTTGGCTCGTTTCTCAAGGTTTGGAAAGAAGTCTATTATTTGAATTATTCGGTCAAAACAATTTTCCAACTATGTACCAACTAAGTATGAACTTATTCCACTCTGAGAAGTATATACCATTTTAAAAGTATTTTTACATAGGGTACTCGAGGGCTCAGGATTGCAATGGTTGAAAAATTCCTTTTATCAGAATGGTTGACACCGAAAAAAATGGAACTATTATAATATAAAAGTTTCAGATAAATTTATTAGTTTCTAAAATTAAGAAGAAAATGATATGAATACGATACTGGTAACTGGAGCAAATAGAGGCCTCGGGCTTGAGATAGTCAAGCAATATTATGAAGGTGGTTGGCGTGTCTTTGCTTGTTGCCGGGCGCCTTCTGAGGCTGTTCCCTTGCAAGCCTTAGCAAGCAGCTCAGCGGATCGGATTAAGATTTTTTCCTTAGACGTTAAAGATATTGCTAGTATCCGAAGCTTAGTCGATCAAATAGGTGATTCACCTATTGACATACTGATGAATAATGCCGGGGTTTTTGGCCCTAAAGAAATCACCTTTAGAACTATTACCCCCGTCGTTTCACAGTGGTTGGAGGTATTGCAAATCAATACTATTGCCCCTCTGCTGTTAGCTGAAAATCTTATTAACAACGTTGCCAGAAGCCAACTAAAAATTATTGCCAATATGAGTAGTAAAATGGGCAGTATAGCGGATAATACTTCTGGAACTGCCTATATTTATCGTTCGAGTAAAGCCGCATTGAATGCTGCAGCTAAAAGCCTAGCTATTGATTTACGAGAATATGGTATTGTGGCAATAGTTTTACATCCAGGTTGGGTAAAGACTGACATGGGTGGCCCTAACGCTCTCATTACAGTTACAG
>JBAUEV010000258.1:0-5889 GCA_049678805.1 Gammaproteobacteria bacterium | reverse complement strand
CAACAACGCTGACTTGATCGCGGGATGACAAACATATTACTCAATAATACTAGTGTAAATAGGAATAGCTTTATGATAAATGACCCTATCGTTATTGTTAGCGCAGTGCGTACTCCAATTGGCAAATTTCTCGGTTCATTAAAAGATGTTACTGCACCACAATTAGGTGCAACTGCGGTTAAAGCCGCTGTTGAACGTGCTGGAGTGGAGCCTGAAAAGATTGAAGAAGTATTGCTAGGCTGTGTTTTAACTGCGGGAGTAGGTCAAGCACCCGCTCGGCAAGCGGCGATAGGTGCAGGCTTACCACCCAGTACAGGAGCCGTTACTATCAACAAAGTGTGTGGTTCAGGCCTGAAAGCAACCATGTTGGCACATGATTTGGTACAAGTAGGTACTAATCAAATTTTATTAGCAGGTGGTATGGAAAGCATGTCCAATGCGCCCTATTTGTTGCCAAAAGCACGAGTGGGTTACCGAATGGGGCATCAAACCGCTTTAGACCACATGATTTATGATGGCTTGGAAGATGCATACCATCCTGGCAAGTTAATGGGCTATTTTGCTGAAGAATGTGCAACCCAATTCAAATTTTCTCGGCAAGCACAAGATGATTTTGCTTTACTTTCTTTGGAGCGCGCAAGGCGTGCTTGGGATGAGGGAGCATTTCAGCAAGAAGTTGTGGAAGTAAACGTAAAGACAGCGAAAGATGAGAAACTTGTGGTTGAGGATGAAGGACCGATAACAGCAACCCCATACAAAATACCAACTTTAAAACCTGCTTTCGTGCCTAATGGAACAATTACAGCGGCTAATTCCAGTTCAATTTCCGATGGAGCGGCGGCATTAGTATTGATGCGTTGTTCACTCGCTAAAAAATTAAATATAAAACCTCTGGCAACCATTATTGGCCACAGCACTTGTTCACAAGCGCCTCCTTTGTTTACCACTGCGCCAATCGGTGCGATTCAGCGGTTGCTTGATAAAATAAAATGGACGATAAAAGATGTTGATCTGTTTGAAATTAATGAAGCTTTTGCCGTGGTAGTGATGGCGGCGATGAAAGAGTTACAATTACCGGTTGAAAAAATAAATGTTAATGGTGGTGCTTGTGCATTGGGGCATCCTATTGGCGCTTCTGGAGCGCGGATTTTAGTAACCTTGATTCATGCATTGTATTATTATCATTTAAAACGAGGGATAGCGGCGATTTGTTTGGGTGGTGGTGAAGCCGTTGCGATGGCGATAGAAATTTAGATTAGGTTTATTTGATTTTCAAAAGGAATTTTTATGCCTGTTATTCAGAGTACTATTAATGCAGAGGGTGCGCTTTTTCAAGAAAATGTGCAGGCCATGACGCAAAAAGTAGATGATTTGCGGAAAAAAGTTGAGCTTGCACAACAAGGTGGTAGTGAGGCGGCACGTCAACATCAAAAACAACAAGGTAAATTATTGCCGCGTGAGCGGATTGACCAACTGTTAGATAAGGGTTCGCCCTTTCTTGAATTATCACAATTAGCGGGTTTGCATTTATATCATGACGATGTGCCTGCTGGTGGGATTATTACGGGTATTGGTCAAATCATGGGACGCGAATGTATGATTGTTGCCAATGATGCAACTGTCAAAGGTGGTACTTATTATCCCATCACGGTTAAAAAGCATTTGCGGGCACAAGAAATTGCAGAAACAAATAATTTACCTTGCATTTACATGGTAGATTCAGGTGGTGCTTTTTTGCCGAAACAAGATGAAGTGTTTCCTGATAAAGATCATTTTGGCCGCATTTTTTTCAATCAAGCTAACTTATCAGCTAAAGGTATTGCCCAAATTGCAGTGGTATTGGGTTCGTGCACTGCGGGTGGCGCTTATGTGCCGGCGATGGCGGATGAATGTGTTATTGTTAAACAACAAGGCACGATTTTTTTAGGTGGTCCTCCTTTAGTGAAAGCAGCAACCGGTGAGATAGTAACCGCAGAAGAATTAGGCGGTGCCGATGTGCATAGTCGTATTTCAGGCGTGGCTGATTATTATGCTCAAGATGAAGACCAGGCTTTGCAGATCACAAGACAAATTGTTGCTAATTTAAATATTACGAAAAAAAATCCTCTTGCTATGCGTCCTGCAGTTAATCCGCTCTATGACCCTAAAGAACTTTATGGAATAGTGAATGCTGATTGGCATAAGCCTTATGATGTTCATGAAGTGATTGCACGTATTGTTGATGGTTCCGATTTCGATGAATTTAAAGCGTTATATGGCAGCACATTGGTGTGTGGTTTTGCTCATCTTTATGGTTATCCTGTGGGAATTATCGCAAATAATGGGATTTTGTTTGCTGAATCGGCACTTAAAGGCACACATTTTATTGAATTATGTTGCCAACGTCGCATACCGTTAATATTTTTACAGAACATCATGGGTTTTATGGTTGGTAAGAAATACGAAAATTCCGGTATTGCAAAACACGGGGCAAAAATGGTAATGAGTGTCGCCTGTGCACAAGTACCGAAATTTACTGTTATTATGGGTGGTAGTTTTGGTGCGGGCAATTATGCGATGTGCGGACGTGCTTATCAGCCGCGCTTTTTATGGATGTGGCCTAATGCACGAGTTTCGGTAATGGGCGGAGATCAAGCTGCAAACGTTTTAGCGCAGATTCAGCGGGAAAAAAAAACTTGGTCGGCAGCAGAAGAAGAACAATTTAAAAATAAGATTTTGCAACAATATGAAACTCAAGGGCATGCTTACTACGCTAGTGCTCGATTATGGGATGATGGCATTATTGATCCTGTCGATACACGGCGAGTTTTAGGATTAGGCATTTCAACCGCGTTGAATGCCCCGATTCCAAACACGCATTTTGGGGTTTTTAGGATGTAGATTATCGATAACTATTACAAAAAAGGATATGTCATTGAAAGCAAAAAGACTAACTTTAACCATTAATACACAAGGCATTGCTGAATTAACTTTGCAACGCCCTGAAAAAAATAATGCACTTGACGATAAAATGATTATCGAGTTGCAATCAGTTTTTAAGAAATTGCAAAAAGACCCTAAAGTGTACGTCGTTATACTGGCAGGAGCCGGTAAACACTTTTGTGCGGGTGCCGATATTGAGTGGCTACAACGCTTAGGCAATGCTTCAAAAAAAGAAAATATTGAAGATGCTATGCAACTGGCGCGATTATTACGCATCATGTACACATTTGATAAACCGCTCATTGCATTAGTGCAGGGCGCAGCAATGGGTGGGGGCATTGGCTTGATATCATGCTGTGATATTGCAGTAGGTACTCCAGACACGTATTTTTCATTTAGTGAAGTGAAATTGGGTTTGGTGCCTGCCACCATTGGTCCGTATGTGATTGAAGTTATAGGTGCGCGTGTGGCAAGACGTTATTTTCTTACTGGTGAGCAGTTTGAGGCTAAAAAAGCACAACGTTGGAATTTATTACAACAAATTGTTCCTGCCGAAGATCTTTCAGCAGCGGGCTATGCACTTGCAGAAATGTTACTAGAAAATGCCCCTAATGCTGTACAGGCTGCTAAGCGTTTAATTCAACTCTGTAGACCCTTTCATAAGAAATTATTTAATGAAACCACTGCTTTGCTGGCTGAAATTCGAACTTCGGATGAAGCACATGCAGGATTAAAAGCATTTCTGAGTAAAAGTCTTCCTTATTGGAAGCGTCGGAAATAGGAATGTTCAGTAAAATTTTAATTGCAAATCGTGGTGAAATTGCTTGCCGCATTTTGCGCACTGCACAAGACTTAGGCATTCGTTGCATTGCCATTTATTCTGCGGCAGATGCACAGGCCTTACATGTGCAATTGGCTGATGAAGCTTATTTATTAGGCCCTGCGCCCAGTCGTGAAAGTTATCTCAATATTGAAAAAATCTTACAAATTGCCCAGCATGCAGGTGCTGAAGCAATTCATCCTGGTTATGGTTTTCTCTCAGAAAATGCTGATTTTGCTGAAGCATGCATTAAAGCCGGCATATGTTTTATTGGGCCACCTGCCGCTGTTATACGATTGATGGGATTAAAAAATGCCGCAAAACAACATATGCAACAAGCCGGCGTCCCGATAATACCAGGTTATCTTGGAACCGAACAAACTCTCCAAACGTTGCAAAATGCGGCAACCGAAATTGGCTATCCGCTATTAATCAAAGCAGCGGCAGGTGGGGGTGGAAAAGGCATGCGCCTCGTGCAACAAGCATCGGATTTTGCAGAAGCGTTGGCGAGTGCACAACGTGAAGCCAAAACCAGTTTTGGTGATGATCGTGTGTTATTAGAAAAATATTTGCAACAACCACGTCATATTGAAGTGCAAGTGATGGCGGATCATCAGGGCAATGTGGTGCATATTTTTGAAAGGGATTGTTCGATTCAGCGGCGGCATCAAAAAATTATTGAGGAAACCCCGGCGCCGCATTTAACACCAACAATACGTGAACAAATATGTGCTGCGGCGGTTGCTGCAGCTAAAGCAGTAGGTTATGTGAATGCCGGCACGGTAGAAATGCTGCTAGATCAGGAACAACATTTTTATTTCATGGAAATGAACACGCGTTTACAAGTAGAGCATCCTATCACGGAAATGATTAGTGGATTAGATTTAGTTGAATGGCAACTTCGCATTGCAAGTGGTGAACTATTGCCTTTGCAACAATCACAAATTCAGAAACAAGGACATGCTTTAGAAGCGCGTATTTATGCAGAAGATCCACAACATAATTTTTTGCCAGCGACAGGAAAAATTGTCTATTTACAGACACCAGACCTTAACCACCAGGTGCGCTTAGATTCCGGCATTGCTCAAGGTGATACGATCGGCGTGTATTATGAGGCGTTGTTAGCGAAATTAATTGTTTGGGATACCACACGTGAAGCTGCAGTGCAGCGTTTGCAACAAGCATTGCGGCAGTTTCGGATTGTAGGTGTTACTACCAATTTAGATTTACTACAGGCTATAGTGCAACATCCCGCTTTTTTTGCAGGGCAAATTAATACTTTTTTTATCGAGCAATATGCGGAACAATTGTTAGCCGAAAATTCGTTTTTGAATGATGAATTCATCGCATTCGCTAGTTTATGGGTATTATTATCAACTCAATTAAACACGACTGGGTCGACAGAATCATCTGAGGATGCGGCTTCACCTTGGTGTGCACATGATGCTTGGCGCTTAAATGCCAATCCCCAACATCATTTGTATTTTCATAGAGCTGGGCGCGAAATTCAGGTGCGTGTTGTTTATCAAGATGCCGAGCATTTTGATTTGTATTGGGAAAATAGGCATTGGACAGTAAGTGGTTCATTGTTAGCTAACAATGAAATGCAAGCCTGTCTGAATGGCATAAAGATGCAAACCATGATTATTCCGCATAAAAATGCGCTGCATATTTTCTGGGGTGAGCATCATGCGATATTGTATTTAGGAGCACTCCCAACTCATACCAAGCATCACGATGAGGTTACTGCATCGCTTACTTCGCCGATGCCGGGTATGGTGGTGGCGATTTTGGTGGAGATTGGTCAGAAAGTGAAGCAGGGAGACGCATTGGTGGTGATTGAGGCGATGAAAATGGAGAATACCTTATATGCGCCAAGGGATGGGGTGGTAGCAGCACTGCACTGTCAAACGGGTGATTCTGTGCAAGAAGGTGCTGAATTGTTATTGTTGGATACTCATTAGGTCGCCCCCCTACGTGCCGCTCATCCCCCCCTACGTGCCGCGGCTTGTCCGGCGTTGTTGCATATTTCTTATTTTTAGAATGCCATCTGGATGTCGTTTTCAGACAAAACTGCATCCTGCGGTCGGAGAATACATCCCTGTATTCTACGGTCTTCCAACGACACCCACACGACATTCTTACCC
>JBAUEV010000257.1:0-3249 GCA_049678805.1 Gammaproteobacteria bacterium | reverse complement strand
CCTGAAATAAGTGTGACAGTTGCATAGGCAAACGTTTTTTCACCACGAATGTTAAGCCATGCTATCCCTCCTCCTACCAACATCATTGATTGTGCCAACATGCCAGGTTGTCCGATAGTTACTTCACTTCTGTCTAAGCTAGTGCCACCCACGGTTACCGGAATTTGCACAATATAACGATTCATCTCACTGCGCAAAATGAACATGACGTTATCACCCACTCGCAACCTCGGCAGTGGTGGCGAACAATGATAAGTAATACCCAGTCGTGTTTCATCGTTATCACAAAGATAAGTGGTTGCTGATAATTTAGTTGCAACCACCAACAAAACGCCTAGCGTCATCCATGACAGCATTTTCATCACTTACTCTCCTTGTATACCTCAACGTGGAGCACAAATCCTTGGACCACCTATACTCGTAGCATTATTCAAATACCAATTGCTTACGAAACCACCTCCACAAAATCTTTAAACACTTCTTCAAACGAATTAGCCCATAGTAAGTTTTCGGCCAATTTTAAGAGTTTTTCATGGCTAGCTTGGTCAATCAGTTTTTGATAATGAATAGGCATCATGCCAAATTTCTGTTGTAGTAGGTGTGAAAGTACGATTTTTTCACCTTCCTGCAATCCCTGTTGTACCCCTTGTCGCAGCCCCTGTTCTAATCCCCGTTCCAGTCCTTGTTCTAATCCTCGTTCTAGTCCCTGTTGCAGACCTTGTTGAAGACCCTGTTGTAGCCCCTGTTCCAACCCCTGGGCTAACCCCTTTTCCAACCCTCTTTTAACACCCACCTCCATACCAAAACGTTCTGCTGAAGTAATATAGGCCATTTTTTTCTCCTCTTCTAAACGTGCAATTTCATTTAAATATTCTAGTTCAAGTGGCTCGGGCAACGCCACTACATAGTCAATAAAACTGTATAAGTTAATAACCGCTGCTTTATCCCATCCTTTTTCATATAAACGACGGGTTAAATTTAACTTCATTGCAAAGCGATCTTGGGCATTCTCTCCCGCTTTTAATGCGTCTAAATGGGTTAAAATCACCAATGCAAATGGATTGTTGCTTGCCAACAACGTTTCACGTTGTGCTTCATAATCCAGCAATTTAATCCGCACAAACTCAAAGCGTAACTGACAACCCCAGAGGGAATGTTCATAGTTAGAAGGCAACCAGTTACGGTTAGAATCCGTCAATACTGCCAAACTCACTATCGGTTTTTTATGCCGATCAAAAATCCGATAATAATAAACAAACATACGTTCAGGAAAATCTTCTTCCCATTGATCTTGTACTTCTATGTGCAAAAGCACCCATACCTCGTTACCATCTTTCAACCAAACTTTCATCAGCTTATCCACAAGGCATTTACTGACGACAGCATCTTTTGTAATCGCACTTAATTCTTTGTCCAACGATTCATAACCTTTCGTCCAATCAATCTCTTGTGCCGCTTCAGGATGAAAAATTTCCATAAAAGATTGAAAATAAATATCTAACATATTTTTCCAAGGGGTATCAAAATTATTTCTTTTTGCCATTTAAAAACTCCTTCTATTTTTACTATTTTGGAGAAATTCAAATGGCATTCTGCATGAAAAACGTTGATATGCAATACAGGGTTTCGCTTACTTGTTGTTAATTGGATATTGGAATAACTGCCACCCAATCTACTGGTGGCTCTCCACAATCCCGAGCAATAATGGTACGTGCCGCAGTGCGCAAACGAATAGCTTCACCCCAATCATTGCTCTTAGGAATAAGCGGTTCATTAATGCTCACTTGAATTGCACCTGGGCGAGGCAACCAAGTACCACTACGCAAAATCGCACGCGTGCCTCGAATTGCTACTGGACAAATAGCAATTTGTGTGTCTGCTGCAATTTTAAATGCACCTAATTTGAAAGGCCTAAGTCCTGTGGCATAAGTAAATGTACCCTCTGGAAAAATCACCACCGAGCGCTTGTGTTGCAATGTTTCGGCAATTTGCTGAGCATCGGCCAGACTTTGCGTAAAATCACTACGGTGCACGACCAAATGATCTAATTTTTTCATAAAACTGGCAATGATTGGCGTTTTTAATAACTCACGTTTCCCTACCAACGCTATACCCGCTGGCAATACTGCCGTTAACACCATTGCATCCAAATAACTGGCATGATTTGCTACAAAAATAACAGGGGTAATTTTAGAAAGTTTTTCTTGACCTCTCACTCGAACAGGGCAACCGGCTAAATAAAACAATATACGCGCAGCACCGCGACTTATTTTTGCAGCCTGTAGAGTAGGTAATGCCAGCACGATTAACCAAGTGGGAAATAACACCAATGCTAACAGCAATCCGACATAACCCGCAAACAATAAGCGACCAACGCGACCTGACCAACGCCCTATTTTACTGCGTAATCCGCTAAAAAATAATCGGCCTACTTGTGCCCACACGGGTGTTTTTGTTTGTCCTAGCTGATTTTTTAAATACGCTTCTTTGCACGCAGAACGTTGTAACTTACCACTTGAGGTTTTGGGGACTGTGCGTGGTGGCACCAATACTACTTCATCCGGTGGCAAACCGATATTCCTAGCCACCTGTTCAGTAATAGCGACAATGATCTCTTGTTTATTTGCTGGGGCTGGATCACGGGTTTCAGCAACGATAATGAGTTTTTCAGTACCACGCCGTGAATCTTGAACCCCAAAAGCAACCACACAACCTTTACGCACCTCAGGAATGTGGCTAACGATTTCTTCAATTTCGACTGGATACAGATTACGACCTGCTTTAATAATCAAATCCTTTTTCCGTCCAGTAATATACAATTCGCCATCTGCTATATAAGCTAAATCGCCAGTATCCCACCAACCCTTATGATAAATGGCTTGCGTTGCAGCTGGATTATGATAATAACCCTGCATTGCCGAAGGACCACGAAATTGTAAACTCCCTACTTTACGTTCATCCAATAATTGTCCTTCCTCGTTCACAATCCGAATTTCATGTTCGGGCAGCGGTTTGCCGCAGGAAACAAATTCTAAATAATCTTTGTCTTTTGGGTTGATCGGCACTGCACGTTGCTGCGTAGCAAAAGGTTCTCGCAACACGCGATCAATTCGCGGTTCCCGTTGTGGAGGTGGAAAAGTCAATGCCACTGTACATTCAGCTAAACCATACACCGGGAAAAAAGATGTTTTACGAAAACCATATGCAGCAAATTTTTGTGAAAAATGTGTTAATGTGTCTGGATAAATC
>JBAUEV010000256.1:0-3678 GCA_049678805.1 Gammaproteobacteria bacterium | reverse complement strand
GCCCAGGAGGCTTATTAATTATTATTAGCTCCTCATCTTCATAAACAATAGTTAATGGGATAGCTTGAGGTTGCCAGATATCTTGTTTAGCGAGTTCTACGGTAAGGGTAATGAGCTGCGCAGCAATAACTTTATCGCGAGGACGTTTTACTTGACCATCAACTAACACCTTTCCACTTTGAATCCATTGTTGTATTCTGGCTCGCGAATATTCTGGAAAAAGTTGTGCTAGGGCTTGGTCTAGTCGTAGCCCAGCTAATCGCTCTGGAATATAAGATTGTAATTTAATCGAGTTTTGCATATAACATTAACTAAAATATTATTTATAAAACAGTTTACCGCTTATGAAACTAAATCGCTTAATTTTATTATTGGGATTGTTATTCTTGGCCGGCTGCTCTTCTTCCTCTAAAGAAGATATGTTTAAGGGCATGACCGAAAATCAAATTTATACCGGCGGCCAAAAGGCCCTAGCCAAAGGGCATTATTCAAAAGCTGCACAACATTTTGAGGCATTGCAAGCTAACTATCCTTTTGGTGAGCATGCTGAACAAATTGATCGCAATATTATTTATGCTTATTATAAAAATGGTGATGCAGCTTCTGCTATAGCAGCAGCTGACCGTTATATCCATCTTTATCCCCAAAGCAGCTATGTTGATTATGCCTATTACATGAAAGGTCGAGTGAATTTTGATCGTGGTCGTACCCATTTGCAAGAAATGGTGGGTGTGAATCCTGCCCAACGTGATTTGAAATATATGAATCAAGCGTTTAATGCTTTTAATGATTTACTGCAACAATATCCACACAGTCCCTACAGCCCAGATGCACGCCAACGCATGATTTATATCCGTAATTTATTAGCACAGCAGCAACTTGAAATTGCGCAATTTTATTTTACTCGACAAGTATATGTGGCCGCAGCCAATCGCGCGAGTCTTGTAGTACGGCATTATGAAGGTGCGCCGCAAGTTATTCCTGCATTGGTGCTGATGGTGAAATCCTATCGCGCATTAGGCTTAACCGACCAAGCCAATGATGCATTACAGGTTTTGCAATACAATTATCCCACCGCACCGGAGTTAAAAAGTTTATTGCAAGTTAAATAAGAATTAGGAAGAAACATTCGGGTGACACGTAACCTTATTTTAAGCATTGATTGGGATCATACTTTAAGGAACTTATCTGGATTAGATATTAATATTTTATCCTTAATAGCTTATGCTAATTCCAGACAAATTCCAGTAGGATTAACAACTCATCGAGATATAGAAAATACTACGCTTTATACATTGCATTATTGGCAATATGAAAAACCAAAAGCTGAATCAACCGCATTAGCAGCTGCCATTAGTTATTGGAATACCCGCTTTTTTGACCCATTAAATATTAAAATTGATTTTATCAATGCTCGCTATCAACCTCTTTACAACAAGAGTAATTATTATAATCAAGTTCTATTGCCGCATGAAAACTGTCTGGCAAATGACATTATCGTTAAAGGTATTTTGCAAGATTCAAATAGAGTTCGGGATGCGATAAAAAATTATGCTCTACAAAAGGAACCTGCTTTTGAAAATAACGAGCATAAAGAGGCTCAAATAAGTTGGTTGGGTAATCGTTATGCGAGGGAGTTTGATAAAATAGTTATTTATCATATTGATGATGATAAAGAACTATGTGAGGCATTGCCGAAAAAAATTAAGCAAATGACAGCAACGAACGAAAATATAGCCGTAAAAATAGTACCCTACTGTATTATGCCTTTATTTGCTAATAAAGAATCGTTGCCATTGCTACAAGATATTGGCTTAATGGATGATATAGAATTATTTTTAAACCATTGTAATAGTTCCATGATTCCTTTTGCAGATAATCCATCCCGCTGTTTATCAGTTTGTTTATGTTTACTACAGATGTATGATTCAGAACAATCTATTTTGTCACTTATTAAAAAAACCATTGATCGCATTAAACCACAGTTAAAAGGTGCTATACTAAATTTTATTCAGCTTATTGAAAATATCATAAAAATTGTGCAACTTTCTAAGCATCCAGTTTATTTGCTTTCTAATGATCTATACCCATTACACATGAACTCCCGTCATTGTAAAGAAGCTTCACTCGGAATGACAAATTTTTAACATAAATGATATAGTCGAACGTTAAAGAGCCCATAATAGCTCAGCCCCAGCCGACGTGCCGCGACTTGTTAGGCGTTGTTGCGAGGCCATTTTTTGGCCGAAGCAATCCATCTTCAAAACCTGGATTGCCGCGTCGCTTCGCTCCTCGCAATGACGAAAAAAACAGGATACCTCGCATAAAGCGCGGTATGTAGGCGTGGGGGAGTGCCGAAATGCCGGCTTTCGCTCAAGTTGATGGGGTATCAGATGATTGACCTATCACATTGGCGCTTAGGCCACCTTTAGTAGTTGGTTTCCCCTCTCTCATTTGCTGACTAATACTTGTTACAAGCTCATCTGCAATCTTAAAAAATGTGGCTGGGTTATTTGATATTTGCTCTTTTGGCAAACGCCTATCTAAAATAGCATTCGTTTTTTCCTTCCAGATGTTGAACAAAATCGGGTGTTGCTCTTGAGGTAGGTTTTGATATTTTAGATTGATTTCTTTTCTGGCTGCTAAAAGAGAAAGGTATACCGCAAGTTTTGTATAGGAAGGCCCAGTTGTTTGCTCATCATTTGGAGAGGACACGATGGGGGGATTTGAATTATCCACTATTTGCAAACCACGCCATGTTTTTTTCCAAGCCTCTGGCAGTGTGAGTTGATTGTCAGGATTATTAAACTTGCTAAAACTAAAATCCCACAGAGTACTAAAACAACGAGGTATCCACAGCATTATATCCAGCAATTTTTCAGGTAGATCAGCGTGCTTGTGCTTTTCATTAGAATTGTCGGTAATAATATAGTGGCCATCAGTTAGTCCCTCACTGAGAGCATTGAGAGTAACAGTAAGTTTTTCGGGTACTCCCGTTAGTTTATCGCCCATGAGTCCTACACTTAATAAATGTAAAATGAAAAATGAAAATTTAAATACGGAACTAATGATTATACAAGTAATACGAAATGGATTAAAAAACTGAAATAAATTTTCTTTTGTCCAATGTAGTTTAATCAGCGCTATTATCCGCTTAAATGCTGCATGAAATCCTTTTGGAATAATAGTTAATTCATTGAGTGACTCTAAAGAATTATCTACAGTAAATACAAGGCTAGTTAAGCCCATGATAGGTATTGCAATATTACGGATCCATTTCGCGGCTTGTGAAATATAGGGAATCAATGCAGCTCCTGCTTTAGCTGCATACCACCAGGTACCTGCAGTGGCAATCGTGGCAAAAACCCCCAAACCAATAACGAGTCCCGTTAAAAATAGCATGCCAATAATTTTGAGAGCATGTTTAAAATTTCCCACATTTTCTTTGCGTTGGAAAAGATTAGTCCAGGAGCGTATAGCATCGTTTCTAATAATGTCTGAAATGCTTTTGTAGATTAAAAGAATATAGGCTAGAGCCCCAATAACGGCTATTCCAAATACAGGAAGAGTTATTGCGATACCCGTCAGCGGAATTGAAAAATGCAGTATTAGAGCAGAAATACTGATTTTGGCCATTTCTATCCCAACTAACCCGCTACTTACTCCACTAATAAGAAT
>JBAUEV010000255.1:0-11319 GCA_049678805.1 Gammaproteobacteria bacterium | reverse complement strand
GTCGATTTCAGGGATGAAATCGACGGTCGACAAAAGCAAGCCCAGCAAGAGGCAGCTTAATTTTAACAACATTGGCTTATCACATCTATCCCGTTAGAATAAGTACCATGAAAATATTAGTGCCTATCAAACGCGTGCTTGATTATAACATCCGGGTTCGTTTAAAAACGGATGGTTCTGGCGTGGAAACTGCCGGTGCGAAAATGGTGATGAATCCGTTTGATGAAATTGCACTTGAAGAAGCTATTCGCCATAAAGAAGCTGGCATTGCCAGCGAAATTATTGCAGTAACCATCGGTAGTCAAGCATGTCAAGAAACCCTGCGTAGTGCTTTAGCCATGGGTGCTGACCGTGCTATCTTAATCGAAACCAACGCCGAACTTGAACCATTGCTAATTGCCAAATTGCTTAAAGCCTCGGTATTAAAAGAAACACCCCAACTTGTGCTAATGGGCAAGCAAGCGGTTGATGATGATTACGGTCAAACCGGACAAATGTTGGCGGCATTATTGAATTGGCCACAAGCAACCTTTGCTTCCAAATTAATATTTTCTCAAAACCAAGTTGAAGTTACATGTGAAATGGATGGTGGACTAGAAACCCTCGCTTTAGAATTGCCAGCGGTTGTTACTACTGATTTACGTTTAAATCAGCCACGCTACATCACTTTACCAAACATCATGAAAGCTCGACAAAAACCAATAGTCACATTGCCCGTAGAGCAATTAGGAGTGGAATTAACGGGACATCTGAAGATAGTAAAAATTGAATTACCTTCAGCGCGTAAAACCGGCACTAAAGTAGGGAATGTACAGGAGTTGATTGAAAAATTACGCCACGAAGCCAAGGTGTTGCCATGACC
Organism: Gammaproteobacteria bacterium; assembly: GCA_049678805.1. GTDB lineage: Bacteria > Pseudomonadota > Gammaproteobacteria > JBAUEV01. Next base: position 10,457 of record JBAUEV010000255.1, on the reverse strand, counting down.
ACCCTAGTCATTGCCGAACATGATAACCAAAAACTTAAATCCACTACGCTAAATACAATTACCGCCGCTCGTCAATTGCAGCAGCCCATTACTGTGGTAGTGGCTGGACACCCATGTACAGAAGTTACTACCGCGGTGAGTACGATTGAGGGAGTTGAACGAGTCCTATTGGCCGACCATCCTGCTTATGAACATTTTCTTGCTGAAAATCTCGCATCACTAGTAACAAAATTGGCTAAAGATCACCAATATGTATTAGCACCCGCAAGCACTTTTGGCAAAAAATTTCTGCCACGTGTTGCAGCGTTGTTAGATGTAGGCATGTTAAGCGATGTGGTTAAAATTCTTTCGCCCGATACTTTTGTTAGACCTATTTATGCCGGTAATGCCTTGACTACCCTGCAAAGTCAAGACGCCCTCAAAATAATGACAATTCGTGGTATTGCTTTTGCGCCTGCGCTAATGGGCAAGATTGCAGTGCCTATTGAAAAAGTGGATGATGCCGCTACTGACACTCGTGTAAAATTTATTAGTCAGCAATTAACACCAGCAGAACGACCTGAATTGACTGCAGCACGGATTGTGATTGCAGGGGGGCGTGGTTTGCAAAGTGCGGAGAATTTTCAGTTGTTGGAAAAAATAGCGGATCAATTGGGGGCTGCAGTGGGGGCTTCGCGGGCGGCGGTGGATGCTGGATGGGTGCCAAATGATTATCAAGTTGGCCAAACGGGTAAAGCGGTGGCGCCTGAATTGTATATTGCGATTGGAATTTCGGGTGCAATACAACACTTGGCTGGCATGAAAGATAGTAAAGTAATTGTTGCAATTAATAAGGATCCAGATGCGCCTATTTTTCAGGTGGCGGATTATGGTTTGGTGGCGGATTTGTTTAAAGTATTGCCAGAATTGGCAGAAATATTGCGGAAATAAGCTAGTCGCATTAATCTGCCACTCACGCTGCATCAAGGCTACATGTTCTAAAACTTTCTCCAGGAGATTACATTGCGTATTGGGGTTCCAAAAGAAATTAAAGTGGGCGAATATCGGGTAGGTTTAACACCTGCTAGTGTTCATGAATTAACAGCCCTAGGCCATAAAGTTTATGTTGAACATGCTGCTGGGATGGGTATTGGTTATGATGATGCCGCCTATGCCTCAGCCGGCGCAGAAATTCTTACTTCCCCAGAGCAAGTATATGAACGTGCGGAAATGATTGTTAAAGTGAAAGAGCCGCAACCCAGTGAGTATGATTATTTGCGTGATGGATTAGTATTATTCACTTATTTGCATCTAGCCGCTGATCCAAAACTAACTGAGGCTTTGTTGGCATCAAAATGTATAGCAATAGCTTATGAAACGGTAACAGATCCTTGGGGTGGTTTGCCATTGTTAGCACCTATGAGCGAAGTGGCTGGGCGTTTATCTGTCCAGGCAGGTGCGCATTGTTTGGAAAAGGCTAACCATGGCCGTGGTATATTGTTAGGTGGCGTTGCAGGTGTTGAGGTTGGTAATGTGGTGGTTATCGGGGGCGGGGTAGTAGGCGCTAATGCAATTCGTGTGGCAGTCGGTATGGAAGCTTCAGTAGTAGTTTTAGATAAATCACTTAAACGTTTGAAAGAATTAGATTTTCAATTTGATTCAAAATTGCATACTATTTATGCTACACGGGCTGCTTTAGAAGAATATGTATTGAATGCAGATTTGGTGATTGGCGCAGTATTGGTACCCGGTCGTACCGCACCTAAATTAATTACTCGCGCAATGTTGCCAAAAATGCGGCCAGGTTCAGTGATTGTGGACGTTGCAATTGACCAAGGCGGCTGTTGTGAAACAAGCCGTCCGACCACACATGCTGAACCTACGTATGTTGTGGATGGTGTGGTACATTATTGCGTCACCAATATGCCCGGTGCGGTGCCGCGCACTGCGACAGCCGCTTTGAATAATGCGACGTTGCCTTATATCATTTCACTTGCCAATAAAGGGTATAAACAAGCATTGTTGGAAGATCAGCATTTGTTAAACGGCTTGAATGTGTGTCAAGGAGCAATTACCTATGAATCAGTCGCATTAGATTTAGGTAAACCTTATATTCCAGCACGGGATATGTTAAGTGCATGAAGAGCAATTTTTTTAAATATGTAATGATGTTTTATTACCTGAGGAAACAATAAATGTTGAAATGTTACACCCAAACGACGACTAAAGAAGCGGCCATCCCCATTCAGGCAATTACTACCAAAGAGTTTGAGCAATGGTTAACTAAGCAAAAAGATAAGATTAAAAATTGGATTAAAACGACTAAGTTTAAAGCGGAATCAGGAAGTAGTTGTTTACTTTTAGATGATACTGGACGTGTTGCGCAAGTTTTGCTGGGTGTGAAAAATATGGAAGATTTTTGGGCCTATGGCGCTTTGCCGCGCGCGTTACCAGAAGGTCTTTATCAAATTACTGCTAAACTAACTAAAGAAAACTTAGAGCGTGCTGCACTTGCTTGGGCTTTGGGTACTTATCAATTTTCACTTTACAAAAAACAACCTGTGATTGCTGCTAAATTAGCATTAACTAAGCAGTATAACTTAAAAAAATTAGAACAATTAACGAATAGCATTTTTCTGGTGCGCACACTTATCAACACACCTACTGATGATATGGGACCGGCAGAAATTGCCGAAGCTGTGATAAAAGTAGCTGATGAATGTGGTGCTACTGTTAATCAAATTATCGGTGATGATTTATTAAAAGAAGGTTATACCGCTATTCATGCCGTTGGCAGAGCAAGCGTACATGCACCACGGCTTATTGATTTGCGCTGGGGTAATCCCAAGCATCCCAAAGTTACTTTAGTGGGCAAAGGTGTCTGCTTTGATAGTGGCGGTTTGGATTTAAAATCGGCTGATGGTATGAGCACAATGAAAATGGACATGGGGGGTGCAGCACATGTGTTGGCCATCGCACGGATGCTGATGTTAAATCATATACCCATACGTTTACGGGTGTTAATTCCTACCGTAGAAAATGCTGTTTCGGGTGATGCGTATCATCCAGGCGATGTTTTAGCGACTCGCAAAGGAATTACGGTAGAAGTCACCAATACTGATGCGGAAGGACGCTTGATTTTGTGTGATGTGCTTGCGGAAGGTGCCAGTGAAAAACCTGAGATATTAATTGATATTGCCACCTTGACGGGTGCTGCTAGAGTTGCATTAGGTCCTGATGTTGCAGCAATGTATGCGACTAATGACGAAACAGCTGAAGGGCTTTTGCAATGGAGTGCAGTAGAAAAAGAACCCATATGGCGTATGCCGTTACATACGGGTTACCGCTCTTATTTGGATAGCCAAGTTGCGGATATTGTTAATGCTTCATCTTCTCGTTATGGCGGTTCAATTACGGCTGCCTTATTTTTGAAAGAGTTTGTACCGGATGGAGTAGATTGGGTGCATTTTGATATTATGGCAGCAAATGTCAAATCTCAACCAGGGCGTCCAGAAGGTGGTGAAGCTATGATTGTACGTACGATTTATAGTTTTTTAGAGGAAAAATTTAAGTAGTCGAACATTAAAAGCCTACTCGTCATTGCGAGCGGAGCGAAGCAATCCAGGTTTTATTATTTCTATCAGACAGACATAAGTGAATCCTTTAGAAATAGAAGAACCTAGATTGCCGCGTCGCTAACGCTCCTCGCAATGACGAGATAGCCTGTCATCCCGCGGCTTGACCGCGGGATCCAGCATTTCCATCATAAGGAAAAAAGCACATGATTAGCATTGCCGCATTGATCTTACTGCTAATAATTGGTGGTGCGTGTGCGTTTTTCCGCGTTTCTCGGTTTGTTTGGCCAATCATTATTGCCGCAATCCTTATTGGGTATACTATTTATGGATTAATGACTAGCTGGTTGTTAATTCTCGTCTGGATTTTGTTTCTTTTGTTGCTGGGGATTGTTCATTTACCAGCGACTTTGCGTTGCCACTATATTACTCGTCACCTGCTAAAAAAATTCCAGGAGATGACACCTCATATTAGTGAAACAGAGCGTATTGCGCTTGAAGCAGGTGATGTGTGGTGGGAAGGTGAGCTGTTTGGAGGCAGGCCGCACTGGCGAAAATTAAATAATTTTCCCAGACCAGAATTAACGAATGAAGAACGTGCTTTTTTAGATCATCAAGTTGAAACGCTCTGCCAAATGTTACAGGAATGGGAAATCAACAATAAAAATAATGATTTACCTCTCTCTGTTTGGCAATACATCAAAAAGGAGCGCTTTTGGGGGCTGATTATTCATCCACAATACGGTGGACATGGTTTTTCAGCCTATGCCCATTCCTGCATCGTTACTAAAATCGCCAGTCGTAGCACGAATGCGGCGGTGTCGGTTATGGTGCCTAATTCTTTAGGTCCTGCCGAGTTATTGCAACAGTATGGCACTGAAGAACAAAAACAACATTATTTACCCCGTTTAGCAAATGGTGAAGAAATTCCTTGTTTCGCCTTAACTGCGCCAGAAGCAGGAAGTGATGCAGCACATATACCTGATACTGGCATTATTTGTCATGGTGAATTTCAAGGGCAGTCAATTATCGGCATTCGCTTGAATTGGAATAAACGTTATATCACCCTTGCCCCCGTCGCAACCGTTTTGGGCTTGGCTTTCAAACTTTATGATCCCGAACATTTGTTAGGAGATCAGGAAGACATTGGCATTACGTTGGCTTTAATCCCTACTAAACAGCCAGGTGTTGAAATCGGCAATCGGCATATGCCAATGAATTTTGCGTTTATGAATGGACCCACTCGAGGTAAAGACGTATTTATCCCACTGGATTGGATAATTGGCGGTAAAAAAATGTGCGGTAAGGGTTGGTACATGATGATGGAAAGCTTAGCCGTAGGACGCGGCATTTCTTTACCTGCTTTAGCAACTGGGATGAGCCAACTCGCTTTGCGTACTACAGGTGCTTACGCCCGGTTACGATACCAATTTAAAATGCCCTTAGGCCAATTTGAAGGCATTCAAGAAGCACTAGCACGCATTGGTGGTTTTACTTATATTTGTGAAGCCACTCGCATTTTTACCGTTAGTGCAGCACAACAAGGTGTAAAACCTTCATTAGCCTCAGCGATTACTAAATACCATTTAACTGAATTAAGTCGCAAAATTATCAACGACGCGATGGATATTCATGGCGGTAAAACGATTCAATTTGGTCCGAAAAATTATCTTGGATATTTCTATGAAGCTTTGCCTATCAGCATTACTGTCGAAGGCGCCAATATCCTTACCCGTAATCTTATTATTTTTGGTCAAGGGGCATTACGCTGCCATTCCTTTTTACGAAATGAATTAGTGGCCATGCGTCAAGCAGATAGTCCACGCGGGTTGCGTTTTTTTGACCATTTATTGTTAAAACACTCAGGTCATTTTGTAACCCGATTAGTACGTTTATTAATATATACCTGGACGGGTGGACATTTTATTCACGCGCCTAAAGCAAGTGCTGAAAAAGTAAAACCTTATTATCGCCAGCTTACACGTATGAGTGCGGCATTAGCAGTAGTGGTGGATGTCATGTTATTACTGTTAGGAGGTGACTTAAAACGTTGTGAACGATTATCCGCCCGTTTAGGCGATGTATTAAGTTATTTATATTTGGCATCGGCGGTCTTGTGGTACTACCAGCAACATCAACATCCTAGCAGTGATTGGCCATTGGTGCGATGGTCGTTGGATTGGTGTCTGCATCAAATCTACCGTGCTTTTGATGAACTATTTGCTAATCTTCCAAAGCAACGCTGGCTAGGTTATGGGTTACGTTGGGTAGTGTTTCCGTGGGGCAGGCCCTATTGCCCACCCAGTGATAAATTAGATCAGCAAGTTGCTAGCGCATTGCAACATTCATCTCCTATGCGCGACCGTCTAACATCGTGTTGCTATACTGGCAAAGTTCCTGAAACCATAGCCTTAATGGAGCAGGCGTTACATTTAACAAAATTAGTAGCCCCGATCCAACAAAAATTACATCACGCCGTACGCACTGACCAACTCGATGGTCGCTTACCCATGCCTAAATTGCTTGAAACTGCATTAAATGCCAACATTTTAACCCTAGATGAAGTAAAATTGTGTCAGCAATTCGATGGTCTTTGTGCAGAAATCATTGCCGTAGATGAGTTTTCACCGACCACTTTGCAAGGAAAGTAAAATATGTCTTTTAAACAAGCGCACTATGATCGCTCAGTTTTTATTGTAGATGGTTGCCGTACCCCTTTTCTGAAAGCAGGAAATAAACCAGGTCCCTTTATGGCCTCGGATTTAGCAGTGATGACGGGTAAAACATTACTAGAACGCCAACCTTTTGCGCCTACCGAAGTGGATGAAGTAATTATCGGGTGTGTAATGCCTCGTGAGGATGAAGCAAACATCGCCCGAGTAATTTCTTTGCGCTTAGGTTGTGGCAAATCAGTGCCAGCATGGACAGTACAACGCAATTGTGGTTCAGGTATGCAAGCACTCGATTCAGCATTTAAAGACATCTCTTGCGGCCGACATGATTTAGTGTTGGCAGGTGGTACTGAAGCCATGAGCCAAGCACCTTTAATTGCCAATCAAGAATTAGTGAATTGGTTAGGTGATTTGCGCCATTCAAAAAATTTATTAGCGAAACTTAAAGTTATTCTACAATTTAGACCCCACTTTTTAGTCCCTATCATTGCGTTAATCCATGGCCTTACCGACCCTACCGTGGGTATGATTATGGGACAAACTGCAGAAAATTTAGCTTATTTATTCAATATTACACGGGAACAGATGGATGAATATTCATTTCTTAGCCATCAGCGTGCAATAGCAGCGGAAAAAGAAGGTCATTTAACTGAAATTACCCCCCTTTATTCGCAAAATGGCGTGGTATATGAAGTGGATACAGGCGTCAGACATGATACTTCTCTTGAAAAGCTCGCTAAATTGAAACCTATTTTTGATAAATTTGGCCGTGTAACTGCTGGGAATAGTGCTCAGGTAACCGATGGTGCAGCTTTATTAATTTTAGCAAGCCAAGATGCAATTCAACGTTATAATTTGCCGGTTTTAGGACGTATTATTGACGTTAATTGGGCAGGTGTTGAACCCGAATCAATGGGCCTTGGACCGGTATTTGCTACTACACCTTTGTTGCAACGGCACGGCATGGGATTAGAAGATATTGATTATTGGGAAATCAATGAGGCATTTGCAGCGCAAGTGTTAGCTTGTTTAGCAGCTTGGCAAGACGAAAAATTCTGCCACAAGCGATTGGGATTGAATGGGGCATTTGGCAAAATTGATCTTCAGCGCTTGAACGTTGATGGTGGTGCAATTGCCATGGGGCATCCTGTAGGCGCAAGTGGTGCACGCATTGTATTGCATTTGTTAGAGGTATTAAAACGCAACAACGCAAAAATAGGTATGGCAACACTGTGCATTGGTGGTGGTCAAGGCGGTGCGATGTTATTGGAGCGGTTATAAAAGCAGCAAAATAAATTTTAGAGGAATATCACATGGCTGGGTGGGGCACCTATAAAAACTGGGAATGGCGCAAAGATTCAGACAACATTGGCTGGTTGCTGATAAACCGCGAAGGTAGCTCAATGAATACCTTTAGCGAACCTGTCATACGTGAACTGGCGGATATTGTTGAGCAACTCGAACAAGATTCATCGCTAAAAGGTATCATTGTTGCTTCTGCTAAACCCAGTGGCTTTATTGCTGGGGCGGACATTGAACAATTTACCCGCTTTCGCGATGAAGCGGATGCCTACCATCTAGTCGAACAGGTACAAGAACTATTTAACCGCTTTGAACGTTTGCCTATGCCTACGGTAGCAATGATTGAAGGGGTCTGTTTAGGTGGTGGCACTGAATTTGCTTTAACCTGCCGCTATCGTGTTGCTGAAGATAGCTCAAAAACCCGGATTGGTTTACCAGAGGTAAAATTAGGTGTTCATCCAGGTTGGGGTGGAACAGTACGTTTGCCACGTCTGATTGGTGCGCCGCAAGCAATGTCATTAATTTTATCAGGAAGCACCGTCAACGCTAAAACAGCAGAAAAATTAGGAATTATTGATGTGGCAGTACCCAAACGTGAATTAGAACGCGCCGCTTTTTTTTACATTACCGGACAACCAACACCGCATCGTCCAACTTATCTGCAAGCATTGACTAATCATAAAATAATGCGTTCTTTACTTGGTAAGCGGTTTACCAAAGAACTATTGAAAAAGATAAGCCCTGGTCATTATCCTGCCCCGTATGCAGTGGTCAATAACTGGGAACGTTTTGGCATAGAAATTCCTCAAGCAATGCAACAAGAAGCTAAATCCATTGCCCATCTTTTCATGCAGGCATCGAGCAAGAATTTAGTACGCGATTTTTTTCTGCAAGAACGGCTTAAAAGTTTAGCAAAAGGCATTGTTTTCAATCCACAACACATACATGTTGTGGGTGCTGGAACAATGGGGGGCGATATTGCTGCATGGTGTGCCTTAAAAGGTTTTAGAGTAACCCTGCAAGATCGTGCGCCAAAATATATCGCACCTGCCATTAAACGTGCTTACACATTATTTCAAAAAAAATTAAAAATACCACGTGAAATTCAGGCTGCAATGGATCGTTTGCTGCCAGACCCACAAGGCATTGGTATACGCAAAGCAGATGTTATTATCGAGGCTATTTTTGAAAACCTTGAAGCAAAGCAACAACTTTTTAAAATTATTGAGGCACAGGCCAAGCCAGAAGCTTTGCTTGCCACCAATACCTCAAGTATTCCACTGGATGAAATTAATCAAGCATTACAAAATACGCATCGTTTACTAGGCCTTCATTTCTTTAATCCAGTGGCTAAAATGCCGCTAGTAGAAGTGGTCAGTGGACAAGCTACCAATGCTGAAGTTGCCCATAAAGCATTGGCTTTTGTCCGAAAACTCGATCATTTACCATTGCCAGTTGCTAGTCGCCCAGGTTTCTTAGTAAATCGCATTTTAATGCCTTATTTATCAGAAAGTACAATTTTATTGGAAGAAGGTATTCCTGCGGCAACTATTGACCAAGCCGCTTTACAATTTGGCATGCCAATGGGGCCTGTTGAATTGGCCGATACCGTAGGGTTGGATATTTGTTTATCAGTTGCTGAAAATTTAACAGCCCATTTTGGCGGCAAAGTGCCTGAACTGTTAGTAGAAATGGTTAAAAAAGGTGAATTAGGCCGGAAAACCGGCAAAGGTTTTTATGTTTACAAAAACGGTAAAGCCATTAAACCTATTGAAAAAGTCAGCCATGAAAAAACCAGCCAAGAAATGCCTTTATCCGATATTACTGATCGTCTGATATTGCGAATGCTGAATGAATCGGTAGCATGTTTGCGTGAAGGTATTGTGAAAGATGCTGATTTATTGGATGCAGGTATGGTTTTTGGTGCTGGTTTTGCTCCATTTCGTGGTGGCCCCATGCAATATGCCCGCACGCAAAGCATTACTGCTATCGTTGCACGACTTACCGAATTAACCGCACAATATGGACCTCGATTTCAGCCTGATTCGGGTTGGATAGAGTTGCAATTGGTGTAGTTGCTGAAAACGAAATTAATAGCTCAGCCCCAGCCTACGTGCCACGCTTTATGCGGCGTTGTTGCATAATTCCCATGTCTTGGTCATTGCGAGGCCGAGCGCCAACGAAGGGGGAAGCAATCCATCTTCAAAACCTGGATTACTGCGTCGCTTCGCTCCTCGCAATGACGAAAAAAACTGGATGCCGCGCATAAAGCGCGGTATGTAGGCGGAGGGGGGGACTGAGCTATTACAAACAAAAAGGGATAACAATGTACTTGTTATCCCTGTATTTCTAAGAAAAACTTATTTTTATTTCCTATTTGGATCTTGTTGTGGCTTATTACCCTGTCCTGGAGGACGATTTGGGTCTGGTCTGTCTGGTCTTTGGCCAGGATTGGGATTATAAGGTTGGTTGGGTTTGCCAGGTTGATTCGGATTTTGTGGACTCATCATAGTTACTCCTTTGATTGATAAAATTACAGCTCCTTTTACAACTCCCTATATGATATCCCCATTCGCGCTTTTTAGTCAAGAATGATAACCCATTGTTTATATTACGATTTTACATTAGACTTCTTTCTAAACCTTGAAAAACAAGCCAAGGTCGAAGAAAAAATGAGCGAGGAACTGGAGTTGATGTTAAAAACCCGTCATTGCGACCCCAAGCGTCAGCGAAGGGGGAAGTAATCCAGGTTTCAAAGTTTGCTTCTGGATTGCCGCGTCGCTAACGCTCCTCGCAATCTGGTGTCTCCCCACGAATTTCTAACTGAAGCATAGTTGCATAAATCAAAATGCTTTTGATTTACAATAGTTTGTCATCCTGAGCGCAGCGAAGGATCTTCTTTTTTAAAATACGAGATCCTTCGTCGCAA
>JBAUEV010000254.1:0-5167 GCA_049678805.1 Gammaproteobacteria bacterium | reverse complement strand
TTACGGTTTTGCAGCAATATTTGCCTACACCTTTGACCGATACTGAGATTAACCAATTAATTCAACAAGCCATTAATGAGACCGGTGCCAAATCGGTGCAGGACATGGGTCGAGTGATGGCAATGCTCAAACCTAAACTGCAAGGTCGTGCGGATATAGGGGCAGTAAGCGCTAAAATTAAAGAACATTTGCATTAGTCTAGAGTTAAAGGCGGTTGCTTATGAGTAGCGGTCGCATTCCACAGTCTTTCCTTGATGAGCTGCTCGTACGCACTGACATCGTCGAGTTGATCGGGGCGCGCATTCAACTGCGCAGAGCAGGTAACAGTCATGTTGCCTTATGCCCGTTCCATCATGAAAAAACGCCTTCCTTTAATGTTAACCCGGCGAAACAACTTTTTCATTGTTTTGGTTGTGATGCAAGCGGCAATGCGATCAGCTTTCTAATGCAATATGATCGTCTAGAGTTTATTGATGCTGTTGAAACCTTAGCAGGGCAACTGGGATTGCCAATACCCTATGAGAACAACGCTGCAGTGCAGGCACAAACACAACATCTTAAGCCACTGTATGCGTTACTAGATCAATCAGCAGGTTATTTTCAAGCGCAATTACGCAATGCGGCAGTGGCTATTGGTTATCTAAAAAATCGAGGTTTGACGGGGAAAATCTGCAAACAATTTGGTATCGGTTTTGCACCCGTCGGTCGCGATCATTTGCTACGACAATTGGCGCCACAACAAGAAGACATTGAGCATTTGGTAACGGCAGGCATGCTTATCCGCAACTCATCAGGAGAATGCTACGATCGCTTTCGGCATCGAGTAATGTTTCCTATCCGCGATGTGCGTGGACGGGTAATCGCTTTTGGTGGACGTGCAATTCACTCCGAAGATCAACCCAAATATTTAAATTCGCCTGAAACTCCCCTATTTCATAAAGGGCATGAATTATATGGCCTTTATGAAGCACGGCAAGCCAATAAATCCTTAACCCGCGTCTTAGTGGTGGAAGGTTATATGGACGTGGTAGCGCTTGCCCAACATGGTTTTTCAAATGTAGTTGCCACTTTAGGTACAGCGATTTCTACTCGTCAAATACAACGGCTACTGCGGTATTGTAAAGAAGTGATATTTTGCTTTGATGGCGACCACGCTGGACGTCAGGCTGCATGGCGAGGATTGGAAGCAACACTGCCGTTAATGCACGACGGCATCCAAATTTTATTCTTGTTTTTACCCGACGGCGAAGACCCCGATAGTCTGGTACGCAAAGAAGGACAACAAGCTTTTCAACAACGCCTGCAAGCGGCCACTCCCTTATCTGATTTTTTCTTTCAACAACTAAGCATGCAAACAGATATGAGTACACTCGATGGTCGCTCGCGTTTATCGAGCCTAGCGCAACCCCTGTTACAAAGAATACCTTCCGGCATATTTCGCCAGTTGATGCAGCAAAGGTTGGCGGAATTGATCGGTATTGCGGTAGAGAAACTCGACAATTTGCAATCGCCAGTGTCAATAGCAGCAGGACGTGATTTACCCTTGCCCAAACGCGTTGTGTCGGGCTTGCGTACCCCTTTGCGATTGGCGATTACTCTATTGGTACAGCACCCCCCATTGGCAGAGCAAGTAGCCGATGAACAGTGGTTACGTGATAGTGAGCTATCTGGAGCGGACGCACTGTTTGAAATGCTCGTTTTGATAAAACAACAACCCACTATCACCACAGCGGCGCTGCTCGAGCATTGGCGTAATCGTAAAGAAGGCGCACGTCTAGCTGCTCTAGCTTCAGAGGAGCATGGGGTGCCGCTTGCAGGGATGCAAGCGGAGTTTCAGGACATTCTGACGTATCTGCACGAAAAAGACTTGCAACAAGCAATAGATAAATTATTAAAATTAGCAAGCCAGCGTATGTTAACGCCTGAAGAACAACAACGCTTAGAGCGTTTGCTTGAACAGCGTCAACAATCGCAATTTAAGTAGCTTTTGTACTTGGATGCAGCCTCCGGATTTCTGATATCGTCTTGAAATGAATGAAATAATCCCCATATATCAAATTAGGACTGGATTTGTTAATCCCCACATTTTAGAATACCCCATTTACTACCATCTGGGCGTATAGCCTAAATGCAAACGCAAGGTGAATTTCGTGATGGCTACTCGCAAATCTAAAGACAAGATTGTTAAAACCAAAGTCGCTAAAGAATTCCAACCCAAAAAATCGAAAGTCAAAGAACTACTGGAAAGAGGCAGAAAACAGGGCGGGTTTTTAACTTATGAACAAGTCAATGAAGGATTACCTGCCGATTTTGATGTTGAGAACATTGGTGGCATGATTGATCTCTTCGACGAAGTTGGTATTTCGTTACGTGAGAATGTCCCTGAAGAGCGAGACAGTGCTGCTGTGCTGGCGGAAGGATTGCCTGAAGTTGAAGAATTTGAAGAAGCAGAAGCAACATCGCCTGAACAAACATCGGACGAAGCAGGCGCAGCAGAGTTGCTGGCTTTGGAAGAGGCAGGGCGCACGACTGCTGATCCAGTACGCATGTACATGCGTGAAATGGGCAGCGTGGAATTGCTTACACGCCAAGGTGAAATTGAGATTGCGCGACGCATTGAAGAAGGCACCAAACACGTACTCGTTTCTCTTGCACAATACCCCGACGTCATCACCGCATTGCTGGAAGAATATCAGAAAGTCAGTGTAGGCGAACGACGCATTAGCGACATTATCACCGGATTTTTCGATTACACCGAAGAAGCACCACGCGAAGCTGCTGAGTTAGCCTTACCAGCACGAGAAGAAGAAACTGATGGTGGGGAAGAAGGAGGCACTGGAGAAGCTGAAGAAGAATTAGAAGCAGGTCCTGATCCTCTGCTTACTAAAGCACGCTTTGATGAACTGGCTCGCATTCAAAAAGGTTATATGCTGGCATTGTCGCGTCATGGCAGAAAAAATAAAACAACCGAAAAACGCCTGAAGGAACTCATTGAAGTTTTTAGCAAATTTAAGCTGACGACCAAGCAGTTAAATAAATGCATTAACAAAATGCGGGAAATGTTGGAAAAAATACGCAGTCAAGAACGTTTAATTATGATGTTCTGCGTAGAAAAAGGCGGGACGCCGCGCAAAGCCTTTATTTCCTCATTCCCAGGCAATGAAACGAATCTTAAGTGGCTAGATTCTTATATTGCGGCTAATAAAAAACAGACTAAACAACTTAAAGTAATAGAACCAGAAATCAAAAAAATTCAGAAAAAACTGATAGAGATTGAAGAGCGAATTCACCTTAGCATTGGTGAAATCAAAGAAATCAATCGCCGTATGTCTATTGGCGAATCCAAAGCCCGACGTGCAAAAAAAGAAATGATCGAGGCTAATTTGCGGTTAGTGATTTCTATCGCTAAAAAATACACCAATCGTGGCTTGCAATTTTTGGATCTTATCCAGGAAGGCAATATTGGTTTGATGAAAGCGGTGGATAAGTTTGATTACATGCGTGGTTATAAATTTTCGACGTATGCTACCTGGTGGATTCGTCAAGCGATTACCCGAGCGATTGCTGACCAAGCACGCACGATTCGCATTCCTGTCCACATGATTGAAACCATCAATAAATTAGGGCGCATTTCCCGGCAGATTATCCAGGGGATGGGCGCAGAACCCAGCCCTGAAGAACTAAGCAAGCGTATGGAAATGAGTGTACAAAAAGTGCTGAATATTCTCAAAATTGCTAAAGAACCGGTTTCGCTTAATACCCCAATTGGTGATGAAGAAGATTCCCATCTGGGAGATTTTATTGTAGATTTAGCCACCAAATCTCCAGTGGATGCGGCTACCAATTCGGGATTACGTGAATCGGTGCGCGCGATGTTAGAAAGCTTAACGCCACGCGAAGCGAAGGTATTACGCATGCGATTTGGTATTGATATGAACACTGACCATACTTTAGAAGAAGTTGGCAAACAATTTGATGTAACCCGCGAACGTATTCGGCAAATCGAAGCCAAGGCACTGCGCAAATTACGTCATCCAAGCCGTGCCGAAAAGTTACATAGTTTTCTCGAGCAAAATGAGTAATAGGGGTAAGCTTATCCTCCCTGCAACGCGGGCCCATAGCTCAGTTGGTTAGAGCAGCGGACTCATAATCCGTTGGTCCTAGGTTCAAGTCCTAGTGGGCCCATTCGTAAAATCAATCGCTTATTAGCATGTTAGCCCACAAGGAGGATACTAAAGAAAAAACCTCCTGAGGGGCGATTTACCGCTGGTTCATTTGATGATCTAAGAGTACCCCCAAGTTTTAAACACTATATAGTTTATTAGTTTTTAAATGTGGTGCTGTGTACTATAATAGATTAGGTATATAGCCAGATATGACACAAATACGTATAAAGGTTACTCCTAAATTCTTGCAGTTAGCGCAAAAAGTCATGACTACAGAAGCATTACAGGAACTGGTGGATGCATTAGCCCTATCCCCTGAAAAAGGTGCGGTGATTCAAGGTACAGGCGGTATTCGTAAAATACGTTGGCGCACGGGTAAAGACAATAAAGGTAAGAGCGGTGGGGTAAGAGTTTTGTATTACTATGATAAAAATATGCTAGTTGTTTTATTAATTATGGTATTTAAGAAGTCAGATAAAGAAAATATTGATATGAGTGAAAAGGCACAACTTAAAAAGTTAATACCAGAACTTTTGAGGAGTTATGGTCATGAGTAAATTAGGTAAGGCGTTAATTGAAACTATCGAAGATGCTAAAATAAATGGATTAATTACATTGCAAGCTTCACCTGATGTGGCAGCTTTACGTAAGCGTTTGAAACTTTCGCAGAGGAAATTTTCCCAAACTTATCGTATCAATTCAGAGACACTTAAAAAATGGGAGCAACATAAACGTGAACCTGATTCAATCAGTCGCGCTTATTTGAAATGCATCGCTAAAAATCCTGAAGTGATTAAACGGTTAGTTAATTCTTAGGTTTCCATTAGGATAGACTCGAACCGCCTGTCTATTTAACTGTTTGTATATAGATCGACCTTTAAAATAACTCATTGTTAAAGCGCCTCCCAATACGAATAATCCAAAAACAGCAAAATACCCCAAACCTTTCAGGCCTAATTGAATAGTTGCTTTTTTAGGGCATATTTCTGATAATCCCAGGC
>JBAUEV010000253.1:0-5808 GCA_049678805.1 Gammaproteobacteria bacterium | reverse complement strand
TTTGAACAAAGACACTATTTTGACCCTTTATAAGTTTATTGATTGGGTGATGACCCTGCCAGAAGATTTAGAAATTCAGTATAATGAGTGTATTCATGAATTAGAGGAGGCACGTGCCATGAGATATATTACAAGTGCAGAACGTATTGGTATAAAAAAAGGTTTTGAAGAGGGGTTATTGCAGGGTATTGAACAAGGCCGGCAAGAAGGTAAAAGATATATTACAAGTGCAGAACGTATTGGTATACAGAAAGGCATACAGAAAGGCGAATATCTCCTTCTGCTGCAGCAATTAAAATATAAATTTGCTGAGGTGCCTGAAATCTATCGCAAACGTTTAGAAGAAGCGGATGCGAAAATGCTGATAATCTTAGGCAAACGTCTATTAAAAGCTTCACATATCAAAGAGGTATTTGATAACTAATAAATTTAGTTGAATGAAGCTCATTAAATTAATCTATTGAGATTTTTGATATTGCTTTTTGCTATGAACTGGTTTTAAATAAGCGCACGACTGAAGTGAGCAAACACTCCAGCCGCACTACCAAAATAACAAACCTAAGGAGTTTGTAACTATGGCGATTTGTAGTTTAGTTGATTCTGTACTCACAAGAAACCCCCTTGGTTTCGCACCCTTTGCGTCCACTCATTTAGCCCGAGATTATAATTGGTAACGAACTGTGCTAAGACGTTTCTAAGTCATATGGCGTTGTCTCGTATGTCATGGGCGGGGTTAGGGCATTAGCCCCGCTGGTGGTTAGGCGGCTGAGTTTTTTATATCCCCAATTGATGCCAAATTTGTTCAACACGTTGCTTGACGACAGCACTCATTTGGATCGGTTTTCCCCATTGCCGTTGAGTTTCTTGTGGCCATTTGTGGGTAGCGTCTAATCCCATTTTGCCACTTAAACCAGCAATGGGTGAGGCAAAATCTAAATAATCCATCGGAATATTATCCAGTAATAACGTATCGCGTACTGGATCCATGCGAGTACTGATTGCCCAAATAACATCTTGCCAATCACGTGCGTTAATATCGTCATCGGTAACGACAATAAATTTGGTATATAAAAATTGTCGCAAAAAAGACCAGATGCCCATCATGATGCGTTTCGCATGCCCTGGATATTGTTTTTTGATAGTTACAATCGCAAAGCGATAAGAACAACCTTCCGGCGGTAAATAAAAATCAGTAATTTCTGGAAATTGTTTTTGTAACAACGGAATAAAAACTTCGTTCAATGCTGTACCCAATATTGCTGGTTCATCCGGTGGTCGACCAGTGTAAGTAGTATGATAAAGCGGCTGATCGCGATGGGTAATGCGCTCAATGGTGAAAACTGGAAACGTTTCGATTTCGTTGTAATAACCTGTATGATCGCCAAACGGCCCCTCAGGTGCAGTTTCATCAGGATAAATAAAACCTTCGAGCACAATTTCTGCGCCAGCGGGTACTTGCAAATCAGAAGTTTGGCATTTCACTAATTCAGTGCGACTACCACGCAATAATCCGGCAAATGCATATTCGGATAAAGTATCGGGAACTGGAGTAACTGCAGCTAATATCGTGGCGGGGTCTGCACCTAACACCACCGCAATGGGGAAAGGCTGACCAGGATGAGCTTGCTGCCATTGCTGATAATCTAATGCACCGCCACGATGTGCCAACCAACGCATAATCACCTTGTTAGGTGCAATGACTTGTTGGCGATAAATCCCTAAATTCTGGCGCGGATGGTTTGGGCCACGAGTAACGACTAATCCCCAAGTAATTAAGGGTGCAGCATCTTCCGGCCAGCAGGTTTGAATGGGTAAGCGATTAAGATCAATTTCGTCTTTATGCCAAAAATGTTCTTGGCAGGGTGCTGATTTCAGCGAGCGAGGCGCCATGTTTAAAATTTGTTTATACATAGGCCATTTTTGCCAAGCGTCGCGTAACCCTTTAGGTGGTTCTGGTTCTTTGAGCATGGCTAACCATTGCCCAATTCCGCGCAGTGCTTGAACATTTTCTTCACCCATGCCGAGTGCAACGCGAGTGGGCGTGCCAAATAAATTGGCAAGCATTGGAATGCGATGGCCTTTAGGTTGAGTGAATAATAAAGCAGGTCCTTGACGTCGTAATACACGGTCGCAAATTTCAGTTACTTCTAAGTAAGGGTCTACTTCGCAATTGATTTGCTTGAGCTCATTTTTGGCTTGTAGTTGGGTTAAGAAATCACGTAAATCTTGGTAATTCATGCGCGGCTGTCCCATTAAAGTTTTCAAAAGTCAGTGGGGAGCTATTTTTCAGACGAAACTGTTCTGCTAGCAAATTGACTCTGTTGTTCAGTGCTCCACGGTACATCCTGGCACCATCTCGTAAATCCGTTCACCCTGAGGAGCGGCACAACGTGCCGCGTCTCGAAGGGCCTGATAACTAGTCTCACCTAACGACTGAGTCCATTCGCTAGCAGAGGACAGACCGGGGGATGAAGCCGGGAAAATTATTTTTTCATCGCTTCAAAAAAGTCTTTATTCGTTTTGGTCGGTTTTAAGCGATCAATCAGAAATTCCGCCGCAGCTAAATCATCCATGGGTTGCAGAATTTTGCGCAGAATCCAAATTTTTTGTAAGGTACTTTCATCAGTAATTAATTCTTCGCGGCGAGTACCGGAACGATTGATATTAATGGATGGAAATACGCGTTTTTCTGCAATGCGACGATCAAGATGAATTTCATTATTACCGGTTCCTTTGAATTCTTCATAAATTACATCATCCATCTTAGAACCCGTATCAACTAATGCGGTAGCAATAATGGTAAGGCTACCACCTTCTTCGACATTACGAGCTGCCCCATAAAAACGTTTTGGTCGTTGTAACGCGTTGGCATCTACACCACCGGTTAATACTTTGCCCGAAGCAGGAATAACTGTGTTATAAGCACGTGCTAAACGTGTAATGGAGTCAAGTAAAATCACCACATCGCGTTTGTGCTCTACTAAACGCTTGGCTTTTTCGATCACCATTTCAGCTACTTGGACATGGCGAGTTGCTGGTTCATCAAACGTACTGGCCACTACTTCGCCTTTAACTGTACGTTCCATTTCAGTCACTTCTTCTGGACGTTCATCAATCAACAACACAATCAAATAACATTCAGGATGATTAAGTGCGATAGATTGTGCCAGGTTTTGCAACATCATGGTTTTACCGGCTTTGGGCGGGGATACAATTAAACCACGCTGTCCTTTGCCGATAGGTGCGATCAAATCAATCATTCGCGCCGTAATGTCTTCGGTGCTGCCATTACCGCGTTCCATCTTCAAGCGCTGATTGGGGAATAGTGGAGTAAGATTTTCAAACGCAATCTTATTTTTGGTATTTTCTGGTTTATCAAAATTGATTTCTTGAACTTCTAACAAGGCAAAATAACGTTCGCCTTCTTTAGGTGGTCGAATCTTGCCAGAAATGGTGTCTCCAGTACGTAAACTAAAACGACGAATTTGGCTGGGGGAAACGTAGATATCATCGGGTCCGGCCAAGTAAGAGCTATCCGAAGAACGCAAAAAACCAAAGCCATCTTGCAAAATCTCCAATACCCCATCGCCGTAAATAGCTTTGTCATTTTCAGCATTCGCTTTAAGGATGGAAAAAATCATATCCTGTTTACGCATTCTTGAGACGTCCGTGTTCATCTCTTGCGCTAGCTCAACCAACTGTTGCGCGGTTTTGCTCTTAAGTTCAGTTAAATTCATATGCTCTCTGTTTCATAATGTGTAACGCATGAAAAAGCCCATATAAGGAAAACCTCTCACAGGTAATATCCAAATTGGGGGGATTTGACTCGGTGGTATGGACAACCACACGTGTTTTAAGATGCTTATACTTGTCGCATTTCATTTTGTGCGTCGTTGCAATCCCTCTTCCGCAATCCTCATGTATTATTTATACACTCCGGTTACTTATGGGGGATTGTTGTACTTAACCTAAAACTGAAATGCTTAGAGTACAATTTATGGCATTTATCAAAACATTTGTCAAGTAGAATGTTCTACTTCCTTTCATCAACAAGCCCTCCTTGGTTGTTTTATCCTAAGCCCTCATCCTGCATGCCTAGATAACATGCTTAATCAAATTTTGGCTTGAATTAAGCAAGAATTCTCTCATAGATCACTATATATTTTCATCAAGAAATGCAATTAATTGTGATTTGGTTAACGCGCCCACGCGAGTTGCCTCTACATTACCTTGTTTGAATAACATCAGTGTGGGGATACCACGTACACCATATTTAACAGGTGTCTGGGTGCTGTTATCTACGTTTAGTTTAACAAATTTTACCTTGTTAGCATATTCCTTAGCAGTTTCTTCTAATACAGGACTGATAGCTCGACAGGGTGCACACCATTCAGCCCAAAAATCAACTAATACAGGGTTCGCTGTTTCCAATACTTCTTCGGCAAAATTAGCGTCAGTCACGTGGGAAATATGTTCACTCATGAAAATACCTCGTTTTAAAATGTATAGGTTTGTCCTATTTGAATCAATGGTGTGAATAGTAGGATGGAAAATAATTGTAAAATTATTATGGCAAAAAGTGGCGACAAGTCAATCCCGCCGATCAATGGTAGCCAACGGCGAAAATAACTTAGCATTGGTTCGGTAATAACATAAACCACTTCCATGAGTGGGCTGCCATAAATTGGCATTATCCAGCTTAAAATAACGCGAATAAGAATCGCGTAGGAATAAATATTGGTTAATAATTGCCCTAAGTCACCACAGGTCCAAAGTAATAAACCCCAAAAATTGGGTATGTGACGCGTGCTTAACCAGCCAATTAAAAACAATTCGATGAGTTGTAAAAGTACTAATACCACCACAATTGCCCAGTCAACATCTTTCCAGCGAGGTATGAACCGTTGTAATGGTCTGATGCAGGGATTGGTAATACGAATGATAAACTGGGTAATGGGATTTCGGACATTGGCTTGGGCAATTTGTAGGACTAAACGCAACGCCATTGCTGCAATATAGAGTGAAAATGCTACTTGGATTAAAAATAAAATAGCTTTGATAAATGGATTGGGCATTATTTAATTTTCCGAAAACATCTTAGTTATTTCCACTGCGCGTTGTTGTGCTGCTTGGAGTGCCTGTTTGAATAATTCACGTAGTTTACCCTCCTCTAATACATGCAGTGCTTTTTCAGTGCTGCCGCCGCGCGAGGCCACTTGTTGGCGTAAAGTCGACGGACTTTCTTCGCTTTCCAATGCCATCCGCGATGCACCCAGAGCAGTTTGTAATGTCAAAAGACGTGCTGCTTCACGATCTAATCCCAACTCTTCTGCACTTTCTTGGAGTGCTTCCATTACCAAGAAAAAATAAGCGGGGCCACAGCCTGACAAAGCAGTTGCTACATCCATTTGCTCTTCGTTTTTCACCCAGACAGTGATTCCCACGGCGCGTAAAATAGATTCTGCTTCTTCTTTTTGGGTTTCACCGACAAATTCATTCGCATATAACGCTGTTGCGCCACTGCCCACTAAAGCGGGAGTATTCGGCATGCAGCGAACAATCATAAATTTATTATCACCTAACCAATGACGAATTTGCTCCTCACGAACACCTGCAGCAACGGAGATGATTAATGGCTTGTGCTCTTGAATCACTTTGCTGAGTTCCTTAATGACATCTTGCAAAACTTGAGGTTTAACAGTTAGAACCAAAATATCTGCTTGTTGTGCACCTTCGACATTGTCTGACGTGATATTGATGTTTAATCGTTGTTTTAATTGAGTGAGTTTTTCAAGGGAAGGATTAGTC
>JBAUEV010000252.1:0-7463 GCA_049678805.1 Gammaproteobacteria bacterium | reverse complement strand
AAATGTGGATTGCTTTGCCACGCTTTGCTCGCAACCGGGTGTTAGGCAGCCTCCTCGCAATGACGAAAAACCTGGATACCGCGCATAAAGCGCGGTACGTCGTCTGAAGGGTTAAAGTCTGCAACAATGCCAGCTTGTCCGCGGCACCCAGGTTCTTATTAAATACTATTTGGTATTTACGTGCTTCTTCCCGCCAACGTGCCGCGGCTTGTCCGCGGCATCCAGGCTTATATAAATATTGTTTAATATTAAGGAAGTCTAATGAAATCATTCTATGTATATATCATGGCCAGTCAGCGTAACGGTACACTTTATGTTGGTTCAACGTCCGATCTCATTAAACGAGTCTGGGAACATAAGAACCAGGTAATTCCCAGCTTTACTTCAAAATACAAAGTACATATGCTCGTCTATTACGAAAGTCATGATACTTATTTAGAAGTTGCTCGGCGTGAGAAACGCTTTAAAAATTGGTGCAGGCAATGGAAATTAAATTTGATTGAGAGTATAAATCCAACCTGGCGTGATTTATATGAGGAAATTTGCATTTAATTGAGATCATCTGGTCTGGAGCCGCGGACAAGCCGCGGCACGTAGGCAGTAAGGGGCGAGCGGCACGTAGGCGGTAGGAGCATCGCTTACGCCACATCAAGGCTACTTGGTCGGCTGCGTTGTGAGAGAGTCGAATTGTTCGCGAGCTAGTTTGGCGGTGGAAAAAAATGATTGTAATGCCGAATCATTTCCAGCAGTTAAAATGTTAGCTAATTCATCAAGATGCTGGCGAAATTGCTTCAATTCTTGCAGCAATGCGTCGCGATTGTTAAGCGCAATTCCAACCCAAAGTGCGGGATTGCTTGCTGCAATTCGGGTAAAATCTTTAAAGCCACTGCCGGCATATTTTAAAAGTTGAGGAAAGTCTTTATGTGGCAGCAACGTTTGCAGATAGGTATAAGCAAGCATTTGTGGTAAGTGGCTAGTAGCAGCCAGCATTTTATCATGCACACTTGCGTCCATTTGTTCAACCTGAGCACCGGTTTTTTCCCACAATTGTTTAATACCTGTAACAGCTTGCGCATTGGTGAGTGGAGTGGGGTTTAGAATGACCAGTTTATCTTGAAATAAATCAGCACTTGCAGCACTAATACCACTTTTTTCTATACCTGCAATGGGATGTCCTGGCACAAAACGTGGGAAAGCATCTCCTAATTCTTGTTGTGCTAAATCAATGACACTGGTTTTGACGCTGCCAACATCAGTGATAATTGTGTGCGGTTGCAGATGGGAGCGTATAGCCCTAAAAATAGTCTTATAAGCAGTTAAAGGTACTGCAATAATAATATAATCAGCTTTTTGAACTGCTACTCCAATATCTGTAGTGGCTTCATCAATACACTTTGATGCAATTGCTGTTTGTAATGACTCCGAATGTGCATCATAAGCGAGAATACGACCACTAAAAGACCTTTGCTTTAAAGCTAAGGCAATTGAACCGCCGATAAGTCCTAAACCAATAATAGTAAGCTGGGTCATGCCATTGACCTTGGGTACGAACCCAACACGCGATAAGTAAGTGATTGTTCTCCCAATTCTGTTAACGCTTTTTTTACTCCCTCATCTTGCTGATGCCCCTCGATTTCTATAAAAAATACATAACGCCATAATTCATTATGCAATGGATGAGTAGCAATAGCCGTGATATTCACTTGGTTTTTAGCAAACGGTTGAAAAAAACGCGCTAAGGAACCTGGTTGGTGAGCAGTAGAAATCAACAACGACGTTTTATCATTACCTGAAGGCGCGGTAGGATGATCGCCAATAATCAAAAAACGAATACTATTCTGCTGCTTCGCTTCGTATAGCTCAATTTCACCACAAATTTGTACGGGGGATTCTAAGAATGCATCTAATGTTTGTGCCACAATGCCTTTACGGGAATGCTCAATCGGTACCACACCGTAATGTGCTTGATGAGTTAAAACGTGCTGAAATAATTTGACAATGGTAGGTACAGCATGCGTTTTAATTACTGCGCCAAAATGTTGCTGGGCAGCCTGGCGGCTTAAGTTATTTTTAGCTAAAGTAGCAATAGCCAGGGGTTGTTGCAGCGCACGACAGGCCGATAAAATGTGGCGAAAAATATTGACCATATCGCGATTCGCAATAGGGCCAGCGTTATTTTTTACAAGCTGCTGGAAAATTTGTGCTTCACGTTCAGGACGATAATACACCGGTGTGCCATTATCTTTACGCTTAATTTTGGCAATTTCTAGCGCGCATTGGCCACGTTGATTGATAAGTCGAGCAATTTCTTTATCCAGAGCATCAATTTTTTGTCTGGTTTTTGCTAGTGTGTCAGTGTTTATTTTCATATTCATGTGTCTTTGTTGATTTATTAACTTTACGTCGTTGTCGTACTGCACTAGCAAGCTGCTCTAATAGAGGTACAGTTTCTTGCCAACTGAGACAGGCATCGGTAATGCTTTGTCCATATTTTAAAGGTTTGTCATTCTCTAAGGTTTGTTTGCCCGCCACTAAATGGCTTTCTAACATGACACCACAAATGGCATGGTTACCCGCGGCAATTTGCTCAGCCAGCGAAGCAGCTACTATTATTTGACGCTTATAATCTTTAGCACTATTGCCATGGCTGCAATCTACCATTAAACAAGCGGGTAGAGTGGTTTTTTTTAAGGCGTCTATAACTTCGGCAATGCTTTCGGGATCGTAATTGGGACCATGACTAGAGCCGCGCAAAATAATATGACACGTGTCATTACCGGAAGTACCCATAATCGCTGCGATACCATCTTTGGTAACACCTAAAAAATGATGTGGATGATGTGCGGCACGCACAGCATCAATAGCCGCTTGCACATTACCAGTAGTGCCATTTTTAAAACCTATTGGCATAGATAAACCGGATGCTAATTCGCGATGAATTTGGCTTTCTACGGTACGCGCACCAATCGCACCCCATACCACTAGATCGCTGAGAAATTGTGGGATGATGGTGTCCAAGAATTCCGTACCTGCTGGCACACCGAGCTGGGTAATGTTGAGTAATAAACGACGCGCAACATTTAAACCTTGATTAATCGCAAAACTGCCATCCAAATGTGGATCATTGATTAAACCTTTCCAACCGAGAATGGTACGCGGTTTTTCAAAATAAACACGCATTACGAGGCACAACTCGCGCGGCCATTTTTTCAATACTGCACGCAAGTGATTGGCATATTCTAAGGCAGCCGTGGGATCGTGAATCGAACAAGGCCCCACAACGACAAGTAACCGGTCATCTTTACCCGTCATAATATTTGCCGCTGCCTCACGGGTCTGAATGATAAGCTGAGCTGAAGTTTGATTCAGAGGTAATTTTTCCAGCAGCACGGCAGGGGGTATGAGTGGCCGAATATTTTTAATACGTAAATCGTCAGTCGTCTTTAACATAATTTTTATCCAGGATTTTTATGCTTTATTACCATTGTTTCAAGATCGGGATGCACCTATAATCTCAAAATTATCATCAACACTACGAATTTAACTTAAGTGGCACAGTCATGCACGATTATAAGAATACTTTAAATCTCCCAACCACTGCTTTTCCCATGAAAGCCAATCTTCCTCAACGAGAACCGGAGCTATTGCAACGCTGGGAGCAACTAAAACTCTACCAACTATTAGCACAGCAACGCAAACGTCAGCCTAAGTTTATTTTGCACGATGGGCCGCCTTATGCCAATGGCCATTTGCATATTGGTCATGCGTTGAATAAAACTCTAAAAGACATTGTTGTCAAATCGAAAATTTTGAGTGGTTATGCTGCACCTTTTGTGCCCGGTTGGGATTGTCATGGCTTGCCGATTGAAATAAACGTCGAAAAAAAACATGGCAAGGCCGGTGAAAAATTATCAACGCAAGCTTTTCGCGCCGCATGTCGCGAATATGCCACGGAACAAATGGCAATTCAGAGCCGAGAATTTCAACGGTTAGGCGTTTTGGGCGACTGGCAGAATCCTTATAGCACTATGGATTTGCACTATGAAGCTAACATCATCCGTGCGCTGGCCAAAATTGTTGAAAACGGCCATGTCCAACGTGGTTTTAAACCAGTCCATTGGTGTATAGATTGCCGCTCAGCCTTAGCCGAAGCTGAAGTGGAATATAGGGATAAACAATCGCCGGCAATTGATGTGCGTTTTCAAGTAGTAGATGAAAACGCATTTTGGCAACGACTCGGACAACCCCCACAAGGACAAGGCAAAATTTCAATCCCGATTTGGACTACCACACCTTGGACTTTACCAGCCAATGAAGCAGTTGCATTAGGTGCTGAATATGAATATGTATTATTGCAAGTTACCACGCCACAAGGGCAAGAACGTTTATTGTTATCAGCGCAATTATTAACGGATTCCCTAAAACGTTATGGGATTACTGAATCCCATGAATTGGCTCGCGTTGAAGGTTCACAGTTAGAACATTTGTTATTGCAACATCCTTTTTATGATCGCCAAGTGCCAGTGGTATTGGGAGAACATGTAACCCTTGATGCGGGTACGGGCGCAGTGCATACCGCACCTGCACATGGGCAAGAGGATTATCAAGTGGGTATGCGTTATCAATTACCGCTGATTAATCCAGTCGGCGATAATGGCTGCTTTCTGCCAGAAACTTCGTTGTTTGCAGGGGAAAATGTTTTTAAAGCGAATACTCATATCATTGAGATATTAACGGCACACGGCACATTGTTAGCCGCCGAAACCATTGAACATAGCTATCCCCATTGTTGGCGGCATAAAACGCCTATTATTTTTCGTGCCACACCCCAGTGGTTTATTCGACTACAAAATTGTCCTCTCACAACTGAAGCGGTTGCAGCAGTAAAAAAAGTCAATTGGGAGCCGTTTTGGGGAGAAGAGCGGATGATAGCTATGATAGCTGACCGTCCCGACTGGTGTATTTCGCGACAGCGAAGCTGGGGGACACCTATCCCATTTTTAGTGCATAAACAAACGGGCGCTTTGCATCCACACATGCCGTTGCTTATGCAACGGATTGCCGATCGAGTAGCAGCAGAAGGGATGGAAGTTTGGTTTTCCTCTACGCCAACGGATTGGTTGAACTTTCCTGAAAGTGAAGCCTATGAAAAAGTGACCGATATTTTAGATGTGTGGTTTGATTCAGGTGTTAGCCATTTTGCAGTGTTATTGCAACGACCAGAGTTACAATTCCCAGCCGATGTTTATTTAGAAGGTTCCGATCAATATCGCGGTTGGTTTCAATCCTCTTTGTTAACTGCAGTGGCGATGCAGACCTCAACAGATGTAGCGGTCAAGCATGCAACACCCATAGCGCCTTATAAAACCGTAATAACCCATGGTTTTACAGTGGATGAAAAAGGCCACAAAATGTCAAAATCATTGGGGAATGTGGTAGCACCAGAAAAGGTGATTAATTCATTGGGCGCTGATATTTTGCGGCTGTGGGTAGCGGCAACGGATTATCGTGGTGAGTTGGCCATTTCCGATGAAATTTTGAAACGCACCGCAGAAGCTTATCGGCGATTACGGAACACTGCGCGATTTTTATTGGCAAATTTGCATGATTTTAATCCTAAACAGCATCAGGTTGTGCCAGAAAAAATGTTGTCATTGGATCGTTGGGCAGTTGAGCGCGCAAAATTATTGCAAGATGAGATTTGCCAGGCTTATGATAGTTATCAATTTCATTTGATTTACCAAAAATTATATAACTTTTGCAGTGTGGAGTTAGGCGGGTTTTATTTAGATATCATTAAAGATCGCCAATACACTATGCCGGCCAATAGTGTGGGTCGCCGTTCAGCGCAAACTGCTTTGTATCATATTGCCGAAGCATTAGTACGTTGGCTGGCCCCAATTTTAAGTTTTACCGCTGAAGAAATCTGGCAACATTTGCCTGGTGCGCGACAACCTTCTGTGTTTTTGTCGACTTGGTATGAACATTTACTCGCTAGCGATGATAACGACCCGTTACTGATGGAACATCACGGCAAACGCCAAGTCTATTGGCAAACACTGATGCAGGTGCGCGACGCCGTGAATAAAGAAATCGAAAAACAGCGTGTTGCAGGTGCGGTAGGTGCTTCATTGGAAGCTGAAGTAGCATTGTATTGTGAACCCAATAGTTATTTGCATGACGCATTGTTGGAATTAAGCAATGAGTTACGTTTTGTATTAATTACTTCATCGGTAGAGGTTTTAGCGGTTAACACTAAATCTGCCGATGCTAC
The DNA here is from genome assembly GCA_049678805.1 of Gammaproteobacteria bacterium. GTDB lineage: Bacteria > Pseudomonadota > Gammaproteobacteria > JBAUEV01. The sequence continues at coordinate 1,189 of JBAUEV010000252.1, read as the reverse complement.
AGCAATTACTATTACCTACAATGATGTAGATTTCCCACGACAGGCAACGTTATGGGTCAAGGTAACTGCATCCTCTCATCCAAAATGCGCACGATGCTGGCATCGGCGTGCCGATGTAGGCGCCGATTCGGCACATCCAACCATTTGTCAACGGTGTGTAACCAATTTAACCGAACCAGGAGAGGATCGTCGTTATGCCTGAAGCTACGAAGGAAGAAATTGTTGCGAATAATGGGTTACCCTGGTTGTGGTTGGGATTAATCATAATATTATTAGATCAAGCAACTAAATGTTGGGTGCTAAGTAACATCTCATTTGACGAAAGAATTTATGTCTTGCCATTTTTTGATCTTACTTTGCGTTATAACACCGGTGCGGCGTTTAATTTTTTGGCACAAGCCGGTGCATGGGCGCCGTGGTTTTTAGGTACCATTGCATTATTAGTGAGTTTAACAATTATTTTTACTTTATATCGGTTACCACGCGACCAACGTTGGGTAGCAATAGCGCTATCGCTGATTTTAGGTGGTGCATTAGGCAATTTATTAGATCGGTTCTATCATGGTTATGTGATAGATTTTCTTTTGCTTTATGTGGGTCAATGGCAATGGCCGGCATTTAATGTGGCTGATTCTTCGATTTGCATTGGCGCTGCAATGTTAATTATTGCAGTGTTGCGAAAACGCGTTTAATTTCCTTAGCGATTAGGCGTCAAAACTCAATATAATTATTATTAAAAGGAGAATTTTCATGCCTATTACTGTTAAAGATAAAATTCTTGAAATCGATGACATATCAGAACCCACATTTGCTTCAATAGAAGATTTGAAAACAGAAGAAATTACAGGCCTCGATTTATATCACAGTGGTAGAGAAATAGTAATTGACGAAAACATTCAGGCAACTGCAGATGTTATTGCACATTTCAATGCTATTAACTACTTTAGTTTTAGATTAAATGAAGATGTTGAGCTTGATATAAAGACTTTACAGCCAATATTAAACGTGCTGCCATCGAAGCGTTTTACAAATATAAGACTTGCGGGCACAATTAATTTTTTATTTCCTGTCTTGGATGTTCTTAATACTGAAGATACTTTATTTTTTGAGGTTACAGATTGGAGTAAGATTAAAGAATCGGACAGCTCGCATATGGAAACTATTCAACATCAAGAGACCGCATTTAATC
>JBAUEV010000251.1:0-2281 GCA_049678805.1 Gammaproteobacteria bacterium | reverse complement strand
GCCATAGTCCAAATCCTACCCATTTCATTTTTCGTCTCCCATAGCCGTTTCGTCATCCGGTGTAAATCCTAAATCCATAAGTTCTTTTTCAAGAGATTGTATATATTCGTCATAATGATAACGCATTAGCGGTTTACCTATATTAAGCGGCACTGGACAACGAGCCCATCCTTTAGATACAACCATAAAAAATTCTGTCTCGTTAGATACCTCACTTTGTTTTTCTCTAGCTTCAGCTAATTCTTTGTATATTTGAATAGCTTTTTTAGCATCATTACTGTCCCGTAGCATTTTCTTCCCCTTTAAACTGCTGATAATACTGCTCGATTCGATTCACATAATCTATCGTCTGTTTCGCATTATCGGCTCCGGTTATTCTCCATAATTGCCGGGATATCGACTGCCAATCTGCCGCGTCTTTAGCCTCTTTCTGCGCTTTCAGGATGTTTCCGAACCCTGCGTTGTAACTGGCAAAGCTTAATGCTCTACGGTCATCTTCGGATCGCGGTGCAGCCCACCCATTACGCATCAAGGCGTCAAAATAAACCCCTGCCGGTATCGCATACTGCGGATCAAACGGCGACGCACTAAACGGAAACCGAAGTCGAAATTTCACATCTTCCCAGGTAGGGTCTTCAAACTGCATAAGCCCTTTAGCACCTTCGGAAGACACCGCATCAGGCTGCAATAAACTCTCTGCATATCCTTGGGCCCTGAAATAGAGCCAGTCCCACTCGGGGAGCCACTTAGCTCCTGCATCTTTAAATTGCTCATCGTACTGCGTTGTAACAGTCATTGTGTTTTCTCCACTAGCGGAATTTCTGGAATCATATCCTCAGTCAACAGCGGACAATTAAAATCGAGCAACAGGCAACCTACCGGCACACCACTAAACTCGGTTCCCGATCCAAGACGTTTTGCCATGCTCCCAGGCTTGATTGCTCCATATCCCTGAAGTTCTTTTGTTACCCATCCATACTCGATTTTGTTCGCAAGACAATATTTTTTTAATGCTACGGTAGATATATAGCCTTCGGTAAATTTAGCGCCTGATCTTTCAAGACGTATATGCAACTCTCGTGTTGGGGAAGTGTAAGCCCCATAAGTGTTTGGGCGACCATCTGTAACAAATAATGTAGCATGAAGGTTGGAGTTAAGAAAATCGCTGAGCGTATTAAGCGCATTGCCTTGGGATTCCTTGAGATTTTTTCTTGTCGTTCTTAGTTCAGCTAGAGCCCATTCAAGCATTTTCTCTTTGTCGAAATTGTGTAGACCCAACGCGCGGCAGATATCCATACTGACACTGACCGTTGCAAACATCCCACCCCAAAAACGCTCGATGGTTTTTAATTGAAACTCCTTGCTAATCCGTTCCTCTTCTTGGACAAGTAGCTTCGATATCTCTAAATTATTTCTCACTACATGCTGCATAAAAAGCCTACCTGCAACGCCGTGATTATTTTCTAGTACCCTTATCGCGTCTTCTACTACGATTTTGTTTTTCTCTTCCACAAATTCATCTACATCTACTTCAAATATTCTATAAGCTGGCGCGGCGTTACCTTTTTTCGCCAAACCGATCTTTTCATAAAGACTGAGATTGGAACAGGAAACAAGTACCGTTGACCACTTGACGAAATTAATTCTCGTATTACCATTTCTATCGGCTCGCTCTTTACCGCGTCCTTCAGTAATTGAATAAGCCAAATCAGCAGTTTGGTCGGCGGGTAATTCAGTGATTTCGTCATAAGCCACCGGAATAGAATTAAGATATCCGACTTTATTAAACATAGGAATACTGTTATCTTTCTTTAGCACATGAGTAAAAGTCGGTTTACCCCATATGCTTGTCATAAATTTAAGTGCTGTTGACTTGCCGATACCGCCGCGACCCAAAAGATTAAACATCATGCCGTGATATGGCGTAAGTGCAAAAAGCGGCGCCGCGAAGCCTAGCATCATAGCGAATTGGTATTGCGGTATAGAATGCAGTAGATTCACTTCAAATGCTTTGCGCCATTCGTTCACATCTCCGCTTGCTGCTGCGAAATGCTTTAAATCGGAAAGCCAGCTTGCCGTGTTGCCAGGAACAAACGCGCCTTCCGTAGTGATTACCCCATCCCCTAGCACGAATATGGGATGATCCGTCTGTGCATCTCGCCATCCGAAGCGAGTATAAACACCTTTTGCTGGAGCTACCCGTTGAATCGCGCGGGTGTAGTCGATCATGTAATTAATTAACGGAAGGATTTGATGCTGTTTTAAAAGTACACCTCTTGCC
>JBAUEV010000250.1:0-1544 GCA_049678805.1 Gammaproteobacteria bacterium | reverse complement strand
TATCGTGCGAGACTCGTGTGATAAAATTTCTAACAAGCGTACCCCTGCATATAAACCGTCATCAAAGCCAAACCAACGTTCTTGAAAAAAGATATGGCCACTCATTTCACCTGCAAGAGGTGCTTGGCTTTCGCGTAATTTCGCTTTTATCAGCGAATGTCCAGTTTTCCACATTAACGGGTTACCACCTTGTTGTTCAATCCAACGAGGTAAGTGTTGAGTGCATTTCACATCAAAAATAATCGTGCTTTCGGGTTGACGCCGCAATATATCGCTAGCAAATAACATTAACTGTCGATCTGGCCAAATAATTTCGCCTTGTTCGGTTACTACACCTAATCGATCACCATCGCCATCAAAAGCCAACCCAATATCTGCGCGTGTTTTTTTTACCGTTGCAATTAAATCCTGCAAATTTTCAGGTTGACTAGGATCAGGATGATGATTGGGAAAATGACCATCCACTTCGCAATAAAGTTCAATCACTTCACAGCCTAATGCTTTAAACAATAAAGGCGCTACTTTTCCAGCAATACCGTTGCCAGCATCAATAACCACTTTTAGAGGTCTTGCTAAATGCACCGTGGTTTTAATGTGTGCAATATAGTCATCCATCACATTTAATTGTTGGATAACGCCAGTACCTTGGGTTAAACGTCCCTCTACAATGCGTTGATATAAACCCTGAAGCTGATCGCCCGATAACGCTTGACCCGCCAACACAATTTTTAGCCCATTATAATTCGGAGGATTATGGCTACCCGTTAACATGACACCCGAACGAGTCGCCAAAGTATGGGTGGCAAAATACAATACTGGTGTTGGTACAGCACCAATATCTATCACATCACAACCGGTAGCTAAAATGCCGCTTTGCAATGCTGTTAACAACAATGGCCCTGAAAGACGTCCATCACGAGCAGTCACTATGGTATTTTCCCCTTGTGCCAGCGCTTCACTACCTAATGCTTGACCAATGGCAAATACAATATCAGGCGTGAGATTTTCATCGACAATGCCGCGAATATCGTAAGCACGAAAAATACTGCTAGGAAACGATGTTGCAATAGTTGTAGTCATAACTAATTTTTTCCTGAACTACCAAAACCACCTTCACCTCGCTCAGTCGGAATAAATTCAGTAACGATTTGAAACTCCGCATGTAAAACAGGGACAATCACGAGTTGCGCTATACGTTCACCCGGTTGAATGCTATAGGCTATCTTCCCCCGATTCAAGCAAGAAATAATTAAAGGACCTTGATAATCTGCATCAATAAGTCCCACCGTGTTGCCCAACACAATACCATGTTTATGTCCCAAACCCGACCGAGGCAAAATAAAGCCAGCCATATGACGATCGGCAATATGGATTGCTAAACCGGTAGGAATTAAATTGGTATCCCCTGGTTGCAAGGTCAGTGCCTCATCCAGACAAGCGCGCAAATCCAGTCCTGCAGCACTTTCTGTAGCATAAGTAGGTAAAGGAAACTGGTTACCGACACGGGGGTCTAATATTTTGACTTGAATACTTTTGAGCATGAT
>JBAUEV010000249.1:0-2916 GCA_049678805.1 Gammaproteobacteria bacterium | reverse complement strand
ATATGAGACGTGATATTGTTCCTGCTTGCTACTTTCCAACGACTGTTGCTTTGGTGGATGATAATCGCAATTTTTTAAATGGTCTTAACATTGATTTGCTTCACGCTAGAAAAACAATACCTTTACTTTATGAGAATGCACAGGAAGCTTTGCAGTTTTTGAATGAGACATATCAGCCTAATCGCTTTATTGATCGTTGTTTGCGAAATCAAGAAGAAACGTCAATGGAACAACGTATTATTGATATTGATTTGAGTGCTATTCGACGAGAAATCTATAATCCACACCGCTTTAATGAAATATCAATCGTCTTTGTAGACTATGTCATGCCTAATTTAAACGGTTTAGAGTTTTTTGAACAGCTTAATGATCGCTGGATTAAGAAAGTTTTATTAACCGATGAAGCGGATGAGAAATTGGCTGTTAAAGCTTTTAATCAAGGGATTATCCATAAATTTATTCGCAAGGATACGGCGAATTTTACCCGAATAGTAAATACTGTTATTCAGGAGTTACAATACCAATATTTTTGCGACCTTTCACGCATTATTGTCGACCATTTGGCAAGAAAGACTATTTCTGAACTTTCTTGCTTAGAAGACCCTGCTTTTATCAAGTTTTTTAATAGGATATGCCAGGAAAATGAAGCAATGGAATATTACTTGGCTGATGAATGTGGTAGTTTTTTATTATTAGATTTCCAAGGGCAGCCAAGTTGGTTAGGTGTCAAAAGTCAGGAGGATATGGAGGTGGCATTACAGCTTGCAGATTTTTCAGATGATCCCTTCCCGGCCACTGTGTTGGAAGCGATGAAAAGCCGCGAGAAGATGCTTTATATTTATGGAGAAACCTACAGCAGTGATGTTGTTAAATGTGAAAAGTTTTTGTTTCCGGCGCAGAAATTAGACGGGCAGCAAACATATTATTACACGCTTATTAAAAACCCAGAAGTGTTTGATATTAAGTCCAATCAAGTGCTTTCTTATAAGGAACGATTGGCGGGTAAATAGCTAAGTGATTACAGCCTTGATGCAGCTCTCACGGAATCAAGAAATTTTTATTTTGAGGTTAAAAAAACCCTGGGTTCTGCTGATGCTTCGTTCAGGTCTATTGTTCACCTACCTGCCCAATAACTTCTGGTATACCCATATGTTGTTCTGCTAAACGGTTCGCTTTATCCCAGTCAATTGTCGCAGGTAAATGTTTGACAACATGATTTACGGAATTTTTTACGATGGAGTCCACTTTGCCGTTCATGATGGCAAGCTGCTCTTCTAAGGGTAGATGTGCTTCCAAATATAATTGATGATCTTGCCACCCCGCTTTATAGGGTACATTAATAATCTGTACCCCCAAGTCTACTTTAGCCATATTGAAAAGCTGAATAATATCATTGGGATATAATCGAATGCAGCCTGAACTGCTACGTCGTCCTACACCGGTTGGGTCGTTGGTGCCATGAATCAAGTAAGTCCATTTTGACAATCTCAACGCAAAATCACCCAGTGGGTTATCGGGACCCGGAGGAACAAATTTGGGTAAATCCACCCCGTCCGCCGCGCGCGATTTACGAATGGATTCTGGAACATACCAAGTGGGATTAGGTATTTTTTGCACAATCTTGAGTTGTCCTAGGGGGGTTTCCCAATCTTCGCGCCCAATGCCGACAGGATAGGTATAAACAACGGACTCTCCCGATGGGAAATAATAAAGACGTAATTCAGCGACATTTACCACAATTCCGTGGCGAGGTACTGCTGGTAAAATGTATTGGCTAGGAATAACGAGCACGGTACCGAGTGGCGGATTGTCAGGATCAACACTGGGGTTGGATTCAACTAGGCCGTAATAGCTTACATCATAGCGTTGGGCAACCATTGCGAAATTGTCGCCTTTTTGTACTACGGCAGTTTGGATTTTGCCTATAATATCATCACCTGGCGGTGGTAATGGGAATTCTGCAGCACGCGCTAAACCACACCATAAGACAAATAAAATTAACAAGACTTGCGAAAAATAACCTCGGAAATTTGCCATTGTAATCATACCCCTATCTATAAAAACCGAACTTGAGTTTAGACTTCTTTAAGCATGCATTAAAACCAACCACTGGGTTTTGAAAGAAGTCTATTGTCGCACTGCTTTGGCCAAATTTCCTTTTGATGAGATAAAACCGAGTGCTGCGCACACCACTGCGCCTAGTAAAGTAATGAGCCAACACAAATATATCCATGCTAAAAAAATCACAATTCCTGCCAACGCGCCATAGATGACTTGGTAAAATGGGAAGTGCTTAATATAAAAAGCAAACCCTTGTTTTGCCAACTCAAACAATATTGCAGCAAACAAACCACTGAATAGTGCATGACGAAAACGTACTTTGCAATTGGGCAGAGCCACATACAATATTGTAAAAGCTGCCCAAGCCGATAAATAAGGCGCTAAAAATAACAGATATCGTTTCAATTTTAAACTTGTTATTTGCGTAAACCAAGATAATGACAGGAAATAGCTGCTGACTACTAAACCTATGGCAATTAGAACAGGAATTAACGTTAAGGCACCCGCATATAATAAGAGTGCTGGCACCCACCTCCGCCGTTTTCTCACATGCCAAATGGCGTTAAAAGCTTGCTCTAGGTTATAGACCATTAACATGGCTGTTACTATTAAAAAGAACATACTGGTTGTTGGTAGTCGAGTTGCTTGATTTATAAAAGAGACAAAATGTGCTTGCACTAATTCTGCTGAAGTGGCAATAAAATTGTTGAAAATGAAATTTTCAATTGCCTCAGGGAACTGGCTAAATAGGGGGAAAACCGTAAGTATGGTAAAGATAACTACCAGCAATGGCACCAAGGATAATAAAAAATTGTAAGACAATGCAGCAGCGCGAACACTGCAACCGTCTTTGAT